>NZ_CALPCY010000021.1:0-81758 GCF_943193115.1 Otoolea muris | reverse complement strand
CTTTTTTACATCAGTTGCTTGAAAAAAACTTTTTAAACATTTTTCATTTTACCTATTGACATTTCTTAGCTGGACTTTCTGTATATGGCAGCGCCCGCCGGAAGACCGGAAAGCACAATGTCATAGCGTCCCCCGGTATCCCTGGCCTCAGACGAAAAGAACAGCTCATTCGGCCCGGAGCCCTCCCCCTGATCAGAGGTCTGCCCGTCCGCAAACAGGGGGCGGGCGATCCCCGCATAGCCCTTCCCAGGCTCCGGAGCGCCGGCGTCCGTATCCTGGCCGCGGTTGGTAAGGGGATTTTTCCGGTTCCCGATGGACAGCTCATAGCCCTCTGAGCGAGACAATTCCTTTACATAATACTCCCCCATAAGAAGCGGGCGGCCAATCCAGCAGTTTTTATTTTTTACAGCCAGATTTTCATATTCCCGCGCATAGCGCCCGTCCTCTGTATAGTCGTCATATACGGCATCCGCTGTATAGAGATTCTCCGGCGCCTGCCCGGCCCATCCGTCGGCGGCCTCTGTGATCATGCCCCTGGCATAATCATAGATATAGCCCGGCGCTTCTGTATTGGCCACAAAGGACGCGTCGCCGTTCTGATCCGTCGCCGCCACGGCAACCAGGTTGTTGGCCCGGTATACCACGCCCGTCTTTCCGTCCGGGTGAACGATATCCCGGGCCGCAAATAGCCCGTAAACCGCGCCGGAGAGCGTCGCGTCTCCCTGTGTCCCGCCGGCAGGCGCATGTTCAGGATCATTTCCCGCCAAATCAAGATCCTGTTTGCGGATATGGAATTCGCCTTCCGTCCTGTGATCATAGATCCGCCAGGCATTCCCTTCCGGATCCCGGCTGCTGCAATGGCTGAAATTGCCGGACGGCCCGGCCCCGGCCCTGGCCCCTTCGCTTTCGGCCCTCAGCGCCTCCTCATATGCAGGGGGAAACAGCCTTTCCCCGGTATCCTCCTCTCTTCCTCCGGCTCCCGGGCTGCGAAACGCCGTTTTCGCGGCGCGCCACACAAACGACGCCTCGGACGCGGAGGCCGCTTCCTCCCTGACGACCGGCTCCTCCAAAACCGCCTCCGAAGCCGATGCCGGGCGGCCGGAAGCAGGCTTTTTCGCCTCTGAGCCGGAGGCCCTTTCTCCTTCTTTCTCTTCTTCCTCCGGGCCTTCCTCATCGATGAATATAAACGGCCGCCTGTCCTTTTCATTCTCCCGCCCGGCCCTCACGACAGGAACCTCCTTCGCCGACCGCCGCAGCGCCGGCTCCGCTGTCTCCTCCACAATCGCCGCCGCTTTCTTGGGCAGCTTCTCCGTCTGCTTTGCCTTCCCTCCCTTTTCCATCGCCTCCATGCTGCTGTATTCCCCTGAGAAAAAGGCGTTTGCCCCGTTCTGGGAGGAATCGGTTGTTATAATCTCAACCGGCAGATCGCCGGAATGAAGATCATGGCGCGCATATCCCTCCCTGGCCTGAAATTCCACCCACGCGTAGCTGTATCGGAGAGAAATAAATTTGTCATATGTCTGCAGCATGTCCTCATAACAGCCGGACTCCTCATATGCCGTCTGCGCATCGGGCTCTTCGGTATTTCCGCCGTCCGGCTGCCGCCCCGGATCGCCTCCGGAGGCTGCAATCCGTTCGATCTCTTCCGTATCCACATCCTCCATCATCCAATGGAAGTGTACGCCTGAATATTCCCCGCCCGCTTTTTCCCCGCAATCCTTTGCACAGAGCGTCCACGCGCCGGCTGCTTCGCGGTTTTTTGCCTGCGCCGCCTCGATCGCGTCGCTGTTCAACACCTCCCCTGTCTCCTCGTCCTCCTCCGGCTCCGGAACGGCAATAAAAACCGGGGCCGGATGGCCGTCGCAGAAGGTCTTGTCATAGTGGTATCCCCGTTCTATGGTTTTGGCCGCATATCCGTTTTCATCTGTGATCAGGGAGGCCGCATTGCGGAAACCGTCCCATACGGCCGGCTTATCCGTGTGATAAGCCGCATACGGCTCTCCTCCCTCATAGATATGAACCGCCCCGTCCCTGTCCCTGTCAATCACATCCCTGTCATCAAACCGCTCATACAGGGCAAACCGCGCGCCTTCCAGCGCTTTTCCCGTCTCATGATCATATTTGTATAACTGGAGGCGGTAGGAGGACTCAAAATCCTCCGCATGGCGGAATACCCGGAACGTAAGCTCCGGTTCGCCCGGGATCGCCGCCGGATCGCCAGCCAGCGCCGCGAAAAGCTGCTTTTCAACGGTCTTGAGCTCCAGCCAGACCATCCTCTGATGAATCCAGGTATCGCTCATGGGCGGCGTCCCGCCCGTATGTCCGCCCGAGCAGCGGACGCACTCCCAAATCTCAAGGCATTCGTCAAAAAGCGCCTCTTTGGAGGGATACGCCCCTCCTGCCAGAGCATAGTCCGTCCCCTCCACGGCAAACCGGATCAGCGCCTTGGGCGGCTGTGGGTTTGGATTGGAAAAGGTAATGCTGTCCCGCGTTTTCACATACGTCCAGCCATCCGTCGGCTCCGGCTGAAACTGAGCTCCGTTATCATTGGAAAATAACAGCGGAACGGTTTCGATAAAGTCCGCATCCGCCCCATTTTCATCAAAATGAATCGTAAAATCGCTCCGGTTCACCTGATACGCCGTTGTCAGGGAGGAAGCGCCCGCAAGGACATCCGGTATCTTCTTTCCGCTGACGCTTGCGCCGCCTCCTCCAAGCAATCCCCCAAGCTCCAGATACTCCTCCGTATGGGAGGCGACGGTTTCCAGCCACGGATATTTCGCGCGGACGCTCCCGCTGTAGATCAGAGCCTTTAAATCCTCCTCTGTCACCAGGTTCGTGATCGCCGTTTTGCCCTGTGCTCCTGCGTTTGCGCGGATGGATGCGACGACATCGCCCGCTTCCTTCACTCCAAGCGAAGCCTGAAGCGTCAGAATTCCCCAGAATACGTATTCCTGCTCCCTCTCGGATAAAGGCAGGCTGGCCTGCGAGGGGCGGTGGCGCTCAAACACATCCCCGTCGTCCGCAATCCCCCATATGGCCATGCCGCCCTTATCAATGCAGTACAGCTTATGGGAGCCTCCGTATTCCCCGAACGCAGTCGTCAAAACGACCTGATCTCCTTCCTCTGCCTTTACAGGAAGCACAGGCAGGTAAGGCAGAACGGCCATACATGCCAGAACCGCCGACAGGCCAAACGAAGCTGCCCTCTTCACCCATTCTGTTATCTGCCTGTACCTCTTCACCTTATTCTCCTTTCTTTATCTGAACCGCCCCGTCCACAACCCATTCGCCGTTTTCGTTGACCATGCCGCCGTCCGGCGCTGCGCCGCTTCTGTACATATGTCCCTTGGTACCGTCTGATATGGTGTGGAAATAATACCTTCTCCACGTCCCGTCCTCTCCCTGGATCCACTGCCACCCGGTTACCATGCGGCCCATCGCGCCGTCCGATACCGGCCATAGATAGTACCGGCTTCCATCTCTGTCCGTAAACCATCCGACCTCCATACAGCCCGACGCGTCAAACCAGAACCAGTCAAACGGCTCCTGGCCTGCGCCGCTGTAGGGATTGTAGATATAGGCCCATTCGTTTTGGTATGTCCTTCCCCCCGCAGAAAAACGCCATCTTCCGTCCTCCCCGATCGTCCATACTCCCACTGCCGCCCCGGCTGCCATAGCCGCCGCATCGGCCGGATGTATCGCCGCTCCTGCCGCAGCCGTCCCTGTGCCTGAGGAAAATGCGCCCACGGAGCTGTCCTGTCCGCCTCCGGACGGGCCTGCCGGACCTCCTCCCGCCCTATCGCCTGCCATACTTCCTGACGAACCGCCTGCCGGGCCTGACGGTGAACTCCCGGAGGAACCGCCCGATGAGCTGCCCGATGAACCGCCTGAGGAACCGACTGATGAACTGCCGGACGAACCTCCTGAGGAACCGCCGGACGAACCTCCTGAGGAATGATTCCTCACATACGTCTGATCCGTCATCTCATATTTCAGAACTACCGCGCACGACGCGGTGAAACCGCCGTCCTCCGATACCGCCGTGATCACCGCTCTGTGCTCCGCTTTATACGGATAACTCCGATCCGCTTCCTTTATCCAGCCAGCCTGTGTATTAACTGTCACGATCCCGTCGTCCGAAACGGACAGGGAGTCGTCGCTGGCTCTGTAGGAAATCCGGCGGTTAAAGGCCAGCTCCGGCAGTACCTCTGCCGTCAACTTTTTTGCCTCATTGCCTGACCAGCTAATCTGTGGGCTGGAGCGCAGTCCTGTCTTTTTACAGACGAGCCCAAATTCCAGCTCCTGCGGCGACAGTGTGATCCCCTCCGCAAATATCTTCGTCCTGTCCTCGGTCACAAAGCGTATCCGGGCCTCGCAGGAGGCGGTCTGCTTATTTCCCAGCATATCGTCGCCGCTGACCGTCACCGCTGCCGTTTTCACGCCGGATCCATTCCGGACTGCAAAAGCATCGTTTTCATGAAGCCCGTCGTCTCCCGCCATGATATCCCGGATCCATTTGGCATCCTTTACGGCCGCCACGCTGGCCGATTTCCCCTCGCCGTCCACGCGCAGCAGGGCCGGATCATCCACGGACCAGCGGATATCCCGGCGGTCAAAGAAATCGGGGGTAAACGAGGCGGTCAGGCTCTCCGGGCCCGTGACAAGAAGCGTCTCCTCCGGCGCTTTCCGGTTGCCCTCAAGCCTTCTCGTCACCGTAAAAGACAGTAACGACTTATCTAACGCCGCCCCCTCATTGGCCACATAGGTCTGATCCTTTACCTGGAATGTCACGTTTATCCTGGCGTTTGCCCGGCACGGCCTTCCCTCAAAGCTCACAGCCGGCCTGGTGGAGGCGGTCAGGATCGCCACCCCGCCGTTCTGGTGGCCGGCCCCGAAGATGGTATCCGGTATCGGGTAGCGGTACCCCTTATCCGCCTGCTCCTTTTCAAGACGCCGGATCGTGTCTGAAAGGAAGGAAGAACGTAAATTTACCTGAATCGAGGCGCTCTGCCTCGTATAGCCGTCCGCATCCGCGTCCGGATTGGGCAGGAGCGTGATGAGATCCGCATCATCTACCGACCACCTAACCGAGCTGTCCTCCACATCATTATTGCTGTCAACTACAGCCCCGACCGAGATCGGCTGAATCTGCGTCCCCTGCTCAAGAAGCCCATTTATATAGGTGGCAATCAGGCGGCCGTCCTGATCCATCACCCGCGTGGTGCGGACCGGATGCTTCCGGTTTCCGGTCCGCTCTTCCACGACCGAGAGCCGGTACTGGGACGGGACCACGGAAACCTTTACCGCTACCTTTTTGTAGGCCGCTTTTACCTGCGTATGCGCGGCCGGCATGGTAAAGGTATACTCGCCGCCTTTCACATAATCGGTTTCCCGCTCCCGTCCGCCCGCGCTGTAAACCGGGATGCCCTCCATCTGAAATTTCGCCCCGTCCGTCTGCCTGGCTGACGTGCTGACTGTCACGGTATTCCCCGCGGCGACAGCCCCTCTGCGGTCCTTGTCAATCGTGCGGTAATAGCTTCCGCTGCCCCTGACCTCCAGGGACGCCACATCGTAATAGTTCGCTCCGTTTGAGACGGTATCAATCTGCGGGACCGTTACCAGATAGCCTCTTGTCGGCCTCCCGGCGTCGTTCGGCGCAACATGATCCAGTTCATAGCCAAGCTCCTCCTTCCCCGCGCCCCCGTTATCCTCATCCATAATGTGCAGGATCGCATGTTCCAGCTCCTCATAGTAATAGGTATCGGTCACATCGCGCGTCAACCCGCCCTGCACAAGGGTGTAGAACAGATCTCCCCTGTGCGAAAAGCCGATGTGCGCCCCATATGTATACTCATTGTCATCCGGAATGCCGCTTCCGCACACGTTCGCCGCAATCTTCGCCTCGCTGTCCGCAAAAAGATACGCGACATCCTCCCCGTAGCGGAAATAATCCCCGGCCTCCCTGTGGCCGATAAAAGTCCCTCTGTGGCCCGCCGTCCCCAGCCCGGACTGGCCGATCGTTCCCTCAAAACGGGCCGCCTTTATTTTTCCCGAAGCATAGAGCCCTGTGATTCCGCCCACAATCCGGCTTCCCGCGCCGCCGATGGTTCCTGACACGAAGCTGTTGTATACATCCGTATCATTCTGAAAGCCGACAATGCCTCCGACTGCGGCGCCCTGTCCCTGAATCCGCGCGCTCTGGTTATCCCCTGTCTCCACACGGCAGTCAACAATACTGCTTCCCGCCGCCCGGCCGCAGATTCCGCCCGCGTATAGCTCCTGGCCCCCGTTGACGTTGATCGTCACATACGCCGTGCAGTTTTCAATCACAGAGCCTGATTTCTCGCTCCCCTCGATACGGCCGGCAATCCCTCCGGCCACGCCGGCTGACGAGATATTTCCCCGCACCACGCAGTCCGCGATCCGCGTATTTTCAGCGCTGCCGGCCAAAATTGCCGTGTTCGTCCTGCCTGTCACGGTTTTGCCCGGACAAAGCGTCAGATTCTCAATGGACGCATCCCGCGCCGCGCCGAAGAATCCCGTGTTGCCCCATGTTCCGCGGCTGAGCTTAAAATTGGAAATCGTTTTCCCATTTCCGTCAAAATGGCCGAAAAACGGAGTCTGCACCTCGCCCGAAAGCTCAGAGCTGTCCCGGTAAAAGCCAATCGGATTCCACTCCATGCCGCCCAGATCCAGGTTGGCCATCAGCTTAAAATAACTCTTGTCATACGAACCAATCAGCGGGGCGTCCCCCTCTCCCGGCTGAATCCGCATTCCCATCGCAGCGAGCTGGGAAAGCCCCATAAGGTGATTCTTTGTCCGTATCTCATACGGCCTTTCCTTTGAGCCGTCCCCGTACTGACCGTTTAAAAAAGAGAAATCCCCGTTCCAGCCATCCCACAGATCTCCTAATGAGCTCGCCGCCCTCATGGAAAACCGCGCCTCGGACGGGCTCGCCCCCGCCGCATCCTGCCAATCGTCACGCCAGGCCCCGGCTCCATCCGGCGCTTCCACATCCGCCTCCGAACCGCTCGCCGGGCGCGCATAGGAGTCCTTTTTCCAATAAGCGGCTGTCCCAATCTTCCCATATACGGGCCGTTCATCCGCCTGATCTTTATCCGGATTTCCCGTCCGGCGCGCGGACGAGCTGCTCGCGCGGTATCCACTTTCTGTATCCTGTCCCATCCCCTGAGCTTCAAGCCCACAGACCGGAGACGCAATGGCCGGCAGCGTCCCTGCTGTAAGCATGGCAGAGGCCAGCAGGGCCGCCAGCCATGCATCGCGTTTTCCTTTATTCTTCTTTTGTTTCACTGCAAACTCCTTTCTGATGTTCTGCCTCCCGCTCCTGTCCTCCTTAACCCTGCGGCAGAGTAAACGCCGGGCGGATTCCATACGTTTCACTGTCCGTATCCGCGGGATGGATGTTTCCCTTTTCCAGATCCACCGCGTAGATCCGATCCGTATAGAGGAAATTTCCCGACGTATCCTCCGAATAGAACGGGGTTCTCAGATAATATCCCCTTGAATAAGGGCTTATCTGCCCCTTACAGCCGTCCGTTCCCTTCTCCCCAAAACTCCACAGCTCCTCCCTGTACCGGAGCGCCTCTTCCAGAGAGAGGCAGAACATCCGATCCTGCATGAGCTGAAAACCGATGGCATGGCCTGTAAACGAATGCTCCGAGAGCTGCCAGGACTCTCCCTCCGCGCTGGCCCCCGTATAAGCCGTATTGACCCCGATATAAGCGGTTTCCGTCTGGAAATCAGAGCCGCGGCTGTTTTCATTCAGCCATGCCCGGATGTAAGAATCCTTATAATTATTGTTTTTTCCAAACTGAAGCGGCTTTAAGCTGGTATCCGTCCTGTCGATATCCGAGCGGATCACCCGGTCGCACAGGAACAGGGCCGTACTCTTATGTGTGTCGCCCGCATCGCTGTAATCCTCATCCACGCACCGGAAACGGTACGTCTCCTTCCCGATCCGCCTCATCTGCACATCCCCCAGCGCCCAGCGCCGTTTCTGCGCCTCCTCTCCTGCTTTGGGCGCTTCCAGAAGCACAGCGGGGCGTATACCGCAGCCTGACGCGCCCAGACCTTCAACAGGGCGCGTCTCAATGCTCCCGTCCGGCGCGACGGTTCTCATCCCGGCGCCATCCCCGGCCGCGGTCCGGAGAGCCCATCTGCCGCCTGCCGGAGCAATCCGCCCCAAAAGCTGATAATGCGCGGCCTCCTCCTCGGACAGGAGGATCGCGAGATCCCCCACGCCGTCCCCGTCGCCGCGCAGGACAGGCAAAAGCGCCCCTGACAGGGAAATGCTGTTTCCAAACCCCAGATTTAAATATTGCCGGACAAAGGATCCGTTGTAATCCGCGCTCTCAAACCACTCCTGCGAAACGCCAAGGCTTTCCATCGAAAGCGTCTCATCCGCCAGATACAGCATATGCCCGGTTCCCCGGTAATCCTCGTCGATACATGTAAAGGAAAGCGGCCGTTCCCCCGTCCCTGTGTCTAAAACGGCAGCAATCCGGCTTCCCGCTTCCTGGGAGAAGGCGCGCGCCCCGCACTGATCGCAGAGAGAATCCCCGTTCCCGTCCAGATGGCCCAGGGCAGGCAGAAACGTCTTCTCCTCAGCTTCACATTGTCCGCACCTCCAGTTCTCTTCCCCATATTCCAGACACCCGCCCGGCGTCTGTGATATCTTTGTCCAGCGGTGGGCGCACGCATCCGGATCCCACCTGCGCTTTACCCCCACGCGGCACACCTCATAGCGGCAGCCGCCAAGCGTAAACACATCCTCCTGCACAGCCGAATAAACCGCGTCAAAATCCGTTCCGATCCGCAGCGTATCCGGCGTGTAATCCTTCCCGATCAGGAAAAAATAGTGCCATCCCGTATCCTGCACCGCAGAAATCAGGTTCCGGAGCCTTTTGTCATTTTCAGCCGCATTCCCCACAACCACGGCCGGATTCCGGTTCTCCTCCGGATTCCTGCCCATTACTGCGCACTCAGCCTCCCACGCCTTTTTCACCCAGAGCTCCAGCCTGGCGCGCTGCGCATCCTCCGGATCCGGCGCCTCCTTTACCGCCTCCCCCTGCTCATATTCGACATAATACTTATGTACTCCGTCCTGCGTGACGAGAAACTCCTGCGGCGAGGACTCCCTGGAATTCCAGATATGCCCGTCGCTTCCTATCATCCGTTCCGGAAATGATACCGAAAGAGCCGTCCCGTCCAAAACCGAACCCCGCTGCGTGTTGAAAATCTTCGTGGCATGATCCTCTGCGTCCACAAAGAACACCATATAGCCAATCTCATTCCCCTCCCCCGCCCGCGCGGTCTTTGAGACACACAGCATAAGCCCCAGAGCGGCCCAAGCCGCGGCCTGCGCTGTCCTGCATTTTCTTATCGTTCTTCTCCCTCCCTTTCTCCGCGAGTACATCGGAAGCACATCTGCATGTACCCTGTCCTGGTAAGGCCGAAATCACGGCGGCCGTTTTGGGCCTCCAGGCGGTTCCATTTTCCCACAGGGATTCAAAAGCATGGAACTGCCCTCTATAGAAGCGGAATGCATATCCAAAAGAAAACCGCCCACATAACAGTTCAGGGTTATCTGAACTGCTACCCGCCCGCTGCGATCTGTGAAAAGCCATTACCTGTTACAAATTTTTGTTTGTCGAAATCTTGCCGAAACCGGCGTGAATCATACGCTGAATGATTCAGAAATTTAGAAAATAAGAATGGTCTCCTGTCCGGAAACTGGTTTTACTGTACCATATCTGCGCCGCTTTTTCAAGTGTAAAACAGCAGTTTCCGAAAATTTTATATTTTAGCGGTAACAGTTCAGATTCCCCATTGGATAGGCATCCGGCGCTTCTTGTCCGGCGCAGACAGGCAGAAAGACGCCCCGTCTGAACTGTTACTTTTGGCGGTTATGGTTTCATTAATCTTCTTCAAAATCCTCTTCCCCTCTGGCGAAATGATAAAACGGTTCCGGTTTCCCGTAAACATTTTCCCGGGGATCCGAGGGACGCGCCAGAAATACGATATTGAGGATACAAAGAGTAATCCCTGCCAGGAGGAAGAGGACGCTAAAGGCCATAAGCCCTAAAAAGCCGGCCATATTGACCGAAACGCCGGCTGAGAAGACAAAAAACAGCACGGTTATCATTCCAACCACAAAACCTGACACGGCGCAGATCCCTCCCGACACGTCAATCAGAACCGCCAGCCAGCCCGGTTTTCCACAATCATGATATCTCCTGACCGCCGCAAACAGCATGGGAAAAAATACGGCGATTTTCCACAGAAGGCTCCCGCGCGCAACGAACCGGTACATATGTAGAATCCCCGCTCCATACAGAGTGTTTTTGACAATGTCCAGAATCACGTTGATTACAAAAATGGCCAGCCATGCCCACCAGTAGCCTGCCCTGGAAAGCCTGCCGTGCGGATTAAACGAATTTCTGAGCACATCTCTTAAAGCGTAAACCATATATTTCATACACATCCCCCAAAAACCTGCGCCTGACAGCCTGCCTCTCTGCCAATGCCCGGGCCGCAGCGCCGCCTTTTGGCTGCGTCCCCCTTAGGAACTGTCACAAAATAGATTAGCCAGACAGCGCTGGATAAATGTTCATCTGCAAAGAAGAAAATCGCAGGCGTAGCGGGCAGCGTCAAGATTTTTCGATGCGGCAGATGGGCATTTAGACAAGCCGAATGGCTAATTTATTTCGTGACAGTTCCTTATCCCGTCTCTTCCAAAAAACAGAACAGCGCCCGAATCTGCGGGGCAACCAGGCCGGGCAGGGGCCACAAAATCCCCACGCCGCATAAAAGCGCCGCCCAGCGCTTCACGTGCTTCTGCATGGCCGGGACATAGAATATCTTCGGGTCTTCCGGGGCATAATACAGATCAACCTCTCTCCCCTCCCCCACGTAGCAAACGCTGTAGCCGCCCGGAGATTTTACGCGATACATATTGTCCCCGGCCTGAAACCCATACTCCGGAAAGAAATACCACTTTCCTGAGCGCATCCTGCGGCCGCTTGATACAACCGCGGCTTTCGTCAAAATGACCGCGTACCTGCGCTCTTTCAGCAGGCGGCCGCGCATAGACATACCGAGCTTCTGAAAGAATCATATAAGGAAAAAGGCCGCCGTTTTCCGGCGGCCCCTCTTGCGATTATCCACAGGCAGTACATCTGTCACAATCCCCGCCTGGTTAAACCGCGCCTTATCAGTAATTCTCCGCATGCACCTCAAAATAACTCTGCGGATGCGCGCAGGTCGGGCAGACCTCAGGCGCTTTCTCCCCCACCACAATATGCCCGCAGTTGCGGCACTCCCAGACTTTCACCTCGCTCTTGGCAAAAACCTCGGCCGTCTCCACATTCTTAAGCAGGGCCCTGTAGCGCTCCTCGTGGTGTTTCTCGATCGCCGCTACCAGGCGGAATTTCTCCGCCAGCTCCTTAAAGCCCTCTTCCTCCGCTGTCTTCGCAAAGCCCTCATACATATCCGTCCACTCATAATTCTCCCCGTCCGCAGCGGCAGCCAGGTTCGCGGCCGTATCGCCGATGCCGTTTAATTCCTTAAACCACATCTTGGCATGCTCCTTCTCATTATCCGCCGTCTTCAGAAACAGGGCCGATATCTGCTCAAAGCCTTCCTTTTTGGCCTTGGATGCAAAATATGTATACTTATTGCGCGCCTGTGATTCCCCCGCAAAAGCCGCCATCAGGTTCCGCTCGGTCTTTGTCCCTGCATACTTTGACATCTTGTATCCTCCTTCATGATTTTATAAAAATTTAGAAATAACCGCGGCTCCGATTCCATCCTGGACTCCAAAACCGCGGCGTATTCCATAAAACTGCCGTTTCCCCGCAGCCGCCCGGGCCGTCTCCTCCCGGCCGCCGCATTCCGGTTCCTATTTAAAGATATCCTTGAACTTGCCCTTCCTGTGCTGCTTTTCCTTCTCCCCCTCCGGCGCGATCCCGTTCATCGCGTCGTCAAAGCGCCGCAGGGCCTCCTTCTGCTCCTCGTTCATCCGCTCCGGAACCTGCACCACCAGCGTCACAAAATGATCGCCCCGCACATTCCGATTGCGCAGCGACGGCACGCCCTTACCCTTTAAGCGCACCCTCGTATCGGTCTGCGTGCCGGCTTTTACCTCGTACTCCACTTCGCCGTCCACGGTCCTGATGCGGATGGGGCCGCCCAGCGCCGCTTTTGCAAAAGAGATCGGAACCGTGGAATAGATGCTCGTATCCTGTCTCTTGAAGACTGGATGCGGAGATACCACCACCTCCACGAGCAGATCGCCCCGCTCGCCTCCGTTGAGTCCCGGCTCGCCGTTGCCGCGGTCGCGCAGGCTCTGGCCGTTGTCGATTCCGGGCGGGATCGTGACTTTGATCGTCTTTCTTCTGGTCACGAAGCCCGTGCCGTAGCAGTCCGGGCACTTTTCCTTGATGATCTTTCCGGTTCCCGAGCAGTCCGGGCAGGTCTGGACATTCTGGATCTGCCCGAAAAAGGACTGCTGGGTGTACATGATCTTGCCTTTTCCGTTACATTTCGGGCAGGTCTGGGGCTGCGTCCCTGATTTTGCCCCGGTTCCGCCGCATTTATCGCAGGATTCCTTTAAGTTTAAGGTCAGCTCCTTCTCACAGCCGAAAATGGCCTCCTCAAAGGTGATGCGCACGCTGGTGCGCACATTCGCGCCGCGCACGGGGCCGTTTCCACGCCCTCCCCGGCTGCGGCCGCCGCCGAACAGATCGCCGAATATGTCGCCGAATATGTCGCCCATGTCAGCCCCGCTGAAATCGAAGCCGCCAAAGCCGCCCGCGCCGCCTGCGCCGCCGTCAAACGCCGCATGGCCGAACTGGTCATACTGCCTTCTCTTCTCCGCGTCGCTGAGTACGGCGTAGGCTTCGGACGCCTCCTTAAACTTATCTGCAGCCGCCTGATCCCCTGGATTGGCGTCGGGATGATATTTTTTAGCCAGGCTCCTGTACGCCTTTTTCAGGGCCGCATCGTCCGCATCCCTGGAAACGCCCAGCACCTCATAATAATCTCTCTTGCTTTCTGCCATGTCAGGTCTTCCTTCCTAAACGCCCGTAAAGGGGCTTGGGCCAGCGCCCAATCCCCATCACGTCTTTCCTTATCCGCGGGGCGCCGTTTTTAAGCCGCGCCCCGCAGTTTTTTACATCTTTCGTATTTTACACTTCTTTGAAGTCCCCGTCAACCACATTGTCATCCTGCGGGGCGCTTCCCATATCCGGTCCCGGCTGCGGGCCGCCCTGGGCGCCGGCGGCTCCTGCCTGCGCCGCCTCGTATACCTTGGCAAACAGAGCCTGCGCGCTGGACATCAGCTTCTCGCGGCCTGCCTTGATCTCCTCAACCTGCGCGTCTGTCATCTGATCCACAGGGGCCTTGTTGATCGCTTCCTTAAGGGCGTTTAAATCCGCCTCTACCGCCGCCTTGTCGGCCGCGTCAATCTTATCGCCCGCGTCCTCCATGGCCTTCTCGGTCTGGAAGACCATGGAATCCGCCTCGTTCCTGGCGTCAATGGCTTCCTTTCTCTTCTTATCCTGCGCCTCGTACTCCGCCGCCTCTTTCACGGCCTTCTCGATATCCGAGTCGGACATATTGGAGCCGGAGGTAATCGTGATATGCTGCTCCTTTCCGGTTCCCAGATCCTTTGCGGATACGTTTACAATGCCGTTGGCGTCGATATCAAAGGTAACCTCAATCTGCGGAACGCCTCTTCTGGCCGGAAGGATGCCGTCCAGGCGGAAGTTTCCGAGCGTCTTATTGTCCTTTGCAAACTGTCTCTCGCCCTGTACCACGTGGATATCAACCGCCGTCTGGTTGTCAGCCGCTGTGGAGAAGATCTGGCTCTTCTTGGTCGGGATCGTGGTATTTCTCTCAATCAGGCGCGTCGCAACGCCGCCCATGGTTTCAATGGATAAGGACAGCGGGGTAACGTCCAGAAGCAGGATATCGCCTGCGCCCGCGTCGCCTGCCAGCTTGCCGCCCTGTATCGCCGCGCCGATGGCCACGCACTCGTCCGGGTTTAAGGATTTACTGGGCTCGTGTCCGGTGAGCTGCTTTACCTTCTCCTGCGCGGAGAGCATACGGGTGGATCCGCCGACTAACAGCACCTTGCCGAGCTCGGAAGCGGTAATCCCCGCGTCCTTTAACGCATTCTGCACCGGGATCGCGGTCCGCTCGATCAGATCCCTTGTCAGCTCGTCAAACTTCGCGCGGCTTAAGTTCATATCCAGGTGCTTCGGCCCTTCGCTCGTGGCGGTGATAAACGGAAGGTTGATGTTCGTGGTCGTGGCGGAGGACAGCTCCTTTTTCGCCTTTTCCGCCGCTTCCTTAAGCCTCTGGAGCGCCATCTTGTCGCCTGAGAGATCCGTGCCCTCATTCTTCTTAAACTCATCGATCATCCACTGGGTAATGCGGTTGTCAAAGTCGTCGCCGCCCAGACGGGTATCGCCGTTTGTGGCCAGAACCTCGATCACGCCGTCGCCGATCTCGATGATGGAGACATCAAAGGTGCCGCCGCCCAAGTCGTATACCATGATCTTCTGCTCTTTTTCATTGTCCAGGCCGTAAGCCAGAGCCGCGGCCGTGGGCTCGTTGATGATACGCTTTACATCCAGGCCCGCGATCTTGCCCGCGTCCTTGGTCGCCTGGCGCTGCGCGTCGTTAAAGTACGCCGGAACCGTGATAACCGCCTCGGTCACCTTCTCGCCCAGGTAGCTCTCTGCGTCCGCCTTAAGCTTCTGCAGAATCATGGCCGAGATCTCCTGCGGCGTATATTTCTTGTCGTCAATGCTGACCTTATAATCCGTTCCCACATGCCTCTTGATCGAGGAAATGGTCTTCTCCGCGTTCGTAACCGCCTGGCGCTTCGCCGGCTCGCCGACCAGCCTCTCTCCTGTCTTTGTGAAAGCCACGATCGACGGCGTGGTCCTCACGCCCTCCGTGTTGGCGATCACCACCGGCTTGCCGCCTTCCATCACTGCCACACAACTGTTTGTCGTACCTAAATCAATACCAATAATCTTACTCATCGTCTTTTTCCTCCTGGATCTGAAACATTCGTGATAATCGTGTTATATAAAATAATTATGTTAATTGGCCACCTTTACCATACTGTGCCGTATCACGCTGTCGCGGTAGAGGTAACCTTTCTGAAACTCCTCTGCAATGATGTTCTCCCCCAGGCTCTCATCCTCCACATGCATCACCGCGTTGTGGAAATTGGGGTCAAAGGGCTGGCCGGCCGCCTCGATAGGCTTTACGCCGGCATCCTCCAGCATCTTCATGAGCTGGCGGTAAATCATATCCATTCCGTCAGCGAAGACCGTCTTCTCCCCCTCCGGAACGGCCGCCAGCCCGCGCTCGAAATTATCGACCACCGGGAGCAGCTTCTCGATGATATCCTTGGCGCCGATCTCGTACATCGCGGATTTTTCCTTCTCTGTCCTCTTACGGTAATTGTCAAACTCCGCCATGGAGCGCTTTAAGCGATCCGTCAGCTCCTCGATCTGTTCGTCCTTTTTATCCTTCTTTTTGGAAAAAAATCCTTTTTTCTTTCCTGTCTCCGGGCCGCCCTGCGAATCCGCTTCCGGATCGTCCTCCTGACAGCCCTGCGCGTCTGCGCCTTCAGCTCCTTTTGCCGCCGTTTGCTCCTTTTCCAGTCCGTCGTTTTCCGCGTCCTCTGTCCGCGTCCCGCAGGCCTTCTCTCTGCCCGGCTCTTCTTCCGTGCGCCGCGTCTGCGCCTCTTCCGGCCCGCCTGCGTTTGTCTCTCTATCCTTCATCTCTTCGCTCACTTTGCAAATCACCTTTCTTCCTGATTAAATGTATCCTCCAGTTGGCTCATTAGCGACCGAAGGGTTGATACCACCTTGTCATAATCCATCCGCTTGGGGCCTATGATCCCGATCGTGCCCCGCAGGCCCCCGCCCAGTTCATAATTGGCGGTTACCACGCTGCAGTCCTTCATGGACTGCACCGGCGTCTCATTTCCAATATAAACCTGAATTCCGTTCTTCTTCTCCGGATCCGCGTCATTTGACAAAAGCTCCTTTAAAATTTCCTTCTGCTCCAGCGTGCCCAGTAGCTGGCTGGCCCGCTCTCCGTCGCTCAGTTCCGGATATTTAAAAATATTCGTCGCGCCCTCGGTATAAATCTGCAGATCCTCCTCGTTGGCCCGGATGGCCTCCGCCACCTCATTCAGGACCAGATCCACCACCTCGCACCTCGGGCCTGCCTGCTCCTTCATCCGGCTGATCACATCCAGGTTGATCTGCTCTATCGTCAGGCCGATCAGGCTGTTGTTTAAGAGGATATTCAGATTCAGGATATCCTCGTCCGTAAGCTCCGCGTCCAGGCGGGCAATGGAATTTTTGATGATGTTCCCTTCCAGGACCGTCACAATCAAAAGCTTTCCCGCCTCCACCCTGGAAAGCTGGATGAATTTCAGCTTCGTCCGGCGGTACTGCGGACCGCTGATCAGCGTGGCGTAATTGGTATTCACCGCCAGGAGCCTTGCGAGCTGTTTTAAAAGAAGCTCCACCCGGTCCACGCGCTGGATCACCATGTCGCGCGTCTGCGCCACTTCATGCTCCTTCTCCTGAATGAGCTGATCCACATAGAAGCGGTATCCCTTGTCAGACGGAATCCGCCCCGCCGAGGTATGAGGCTGCATGATGTACCCCATCTCCTCCAGATCCGACATCTCATTCCGGATCGTCGCCGAGCTGAGCTGCAAATCCGAGTATTTTGATATGGTCCTGGAACCAACCGGCTCGCCCGTCTCGAGGTAAGTCTGGATAATGGCCTTCAGTATCCGTATCTTTCTCCCGTCCAGCCCCATGCGCCGCACATCCTTTCTTCCTTCGCCGGCCTTCCTGCTGCGCGCTGGCCTGTTCAGCTCTGACAGAAGACGCTGAACGGGGGAATGCCGGGTGCTTTGCTTTTGTTAGCACTCATTCATGTGGAGTGCTAACATCTACAATTGATACTATATTACTTGGCCGTGCGTTTGTCAACCTGTTTTTTTGATTTTTGCGGATTTTGCTGATTTTAATTTGTAAAGGCAGCCCAAAATCTCCTCATTTTCCCTCTTTTACTTGACATTTAACAGTTTTGTAATATAATAGTAATGTATCTATTAATTAACGGATTGTGAGGAACATCATGAAAGCAAGAGTAAGCCATGGATTATCCGCGGTTATTCTGGCTGTCTGTTTTGTACTGGTTGCCGCCTTCTCCTCCTTTGCCTCTGTGGACGGGGCGCTGTCGGAAGCAGGGGAGTCGGTTATCAGCGGATGGGCGGTCGATGCGGAGCATCCTGACAAGAGCGTTCCTGTCGTCCTCTGTGTATACACAGACGGAAGTAAGGAACCGCAAGAACTTGTAAAAGTGACTGCAGACCAATACCGTACTGACTTAACAAATTCTGCTGCGAATGGAAAACATGCATTCTCCTATCAGGTTGACTGGGACAAGCTCAAAGGGCAATCCTTTATAATTGAAGCCTATGCTGAAACCGACGAGGGCAGAGTGCGCTTATACGGTTCTTTCCGATATACGAAAAAGGAAGCTGCTGTCACTGTTGTCGCCGCTGGTTCGGGGCCGGCCGGGGATGCCGGGCCGGGCTCCAAGGGAAAAGCTGACGATACGGCAAAGCGCGGCGCTCTCCTGGGGATTTTCGAGACGACTGCGTACTGCACATGCACGCAGTGCTGTCCGAATGGGACGGCTCTCACCTATTCCGGAACCGTTCCGCAAGCGAACCATACGATCTCGGCTGATATCACGAAATATCCTCTTGGAACCAAACTGATGATCGGCGATGTGGTCTATACCGTAGAAGATATCGGCTCCACGATCGTCGGCAACCGCCTTGACATCTATTTTCCGACCCACGAAGAGGCCCTGGCCTACGGGGTTCAGTCTGTCGAGGTGTATGCAGTGGAATAACGGATACAATCAGGCGGGGGAACTTCCTTCTGCCCGCCGCGCGGCCTGTGCGCATATTCCCATGCGCAGGTCTGTGCATAAAAAGAGCGGAGGCGCGAATGCCTTCCGCTCTTTT
The DNA here is from genome assembly GCF_943193115.1 of Otoolea muris. NCBI lineage: Bacteria > Bacillati > Bacillota > Clostridia > Lachnospirales > Lachnospiraceae > Otoolea > Otoolea muris. Next base: position 63,649 of record NZ_CALPCY010000021.1, on the reverse strand, counting down.
TATGTGTCTTTACTCGTCCTCCACGTACCAGATCTCCTGCGCGCCGTTTTCCCGGCTGTGCCAGCACGCGCCCTCAAGCGGTCCCCCTGCCGTATTGTCCAGGAAATACCAGTCGCCCGGTTCGTCCCCTGACACGACGCGCTCCCCGTTCCAGCGCTGCCAGCCTGTGATCATCAGCCCGTCCCCTGTAAATAAATACCAGTGATGGTTGATCAAAAGCCATTTATTGGCCGCATATGTTCCGTCCGCCTGCATATAGCGGTAACGCCCGTTTTCAAGCCTTACCCATCCGGGCTCTGCCGACGCGGGCGGCGTATGCAGGGCGTCCTTAAATGCCTCCCAGGTATGTCCTGTGTGATTATAGACAAACGGATTCGGGCATATCTTTCCGGTGACGTCATAATGGCGTATCACATGATCAGACCGAATATGGTACTTTTCCATCAGCATCCGCGTCAGAGAAATGGCGGAGCGGACTGTGGCGTCCTCAAAATACCAGTCGCGGCTGTTTGCCGCCTTACTCCCTTTATTGCGCACGCACAGCTCAATACCGATGCTGTTGGAGTTGCGGCACTCGTCATGCCGGTACGATTTTGCGCCGCAGTGCCAGGCGATATCTTTCTCCTCAACGGACTGCCATATTTCCCCCTCAAAGCCCACAAAATAATGGGCGCTGGCCCCGATATAGCGGCTGGCGTAATACTCGCAGTTCGCCTTCGCGCCCCCGGTGGCCCCCACATAGTGGATGACAATATAGCGGATGCGGGACGCAGAGCCGTTAGAATAATTATAGGGTGTCAGCAGTCGGTTCACATCCATAATCAGATCCCCTCCATTCTTCCGGCAAATCCCATCTCATCCACGTCAAAGCTTTCACGGAACTTCTTAAGCATCTCGGCGGACATCTCCTCCACCGTCTCCTGCAGCGCTTTGAGCTCGATTTTGCTCATCTCTTTGGTGTTGAAGCTTTTTAATGCCATAACACAGATCCTTTTTTCTGTTGTCTTTCTATATTTATGCGCCTTGTGGACATGATGTGCCTTTTTTCTGAAACTTATTTCGCTTCATCCCTTCCCGGCATCTGCAATTCCTTCTCCCGTTCTTCCTCCTGCCTGCGCTGCTCCTCCTGCTCTCGCTGCTCCGCCTTCTCCCGGTTGCGCTTCTGCAGGGCCGCCTTTAAGCGCTCGATATGGTACTTTTTATATTCCATGGTGGAGTGGAAATAATAGTCCATGGTGATCTTGATATCCGAATGGCCCAGGATCTCGCTCAGCGTCTTTGGATCCATGCCCACTGTGATACAGCGCGTGGCAAAGGTGTGGCGCAGGGAGTGGAAATTTAAGTAGCGGACGCCCGCCGCCATGGTATATCTCCTGTACTGATACTGGAAGGTTCTCGGCTCCATGGGAAGCTGCGCATCGCCGGAGAGAAAAAACTGTTCCGGCTTCGACTTTTTTTCATATTCCCGGATATACGGAAGCAAAAAAGACGGCACCGGAACAAGGCGGTTGGAAGAATTGCTTTTTGGCGCTGTGATGATCAGATTGGAATGCGGCCCCAGGCCCGTATCCGAGGCCCTGGGAAGATTGGGAACGAAACCGTTTAAATTGCCCTTCACCCCCGCCGTTTCCCAGGCGCGGCTGGTGCGCGAAAGGCGCTGCGTCGTATATTTTACATGGATAAATCCTTCCTCTGTGTTCATATTTTCCCACTTCAGGGCGCAGATCTCCCCCAGTCGCAGCCCCGTGTACAGGCATAAATAAATGCCCACCGTGGTGATGTTGATATGGCGCTTCATATACGCCTCCAGCGTCTGCTGCTCCTCCTCCGAATACACCTGCACCACATTTTTCTGTTTCTTAAGGCCCGGAAAGATATGCACCTCCTGCCCGATCAGGCGCCTCTGATAGGCGTCGTTCATCACGGCATTGACAATCATAATCATGCAGCGGATGCTGCCCTCTGACAGAAGCCCCTCCGCCTCCATCTGGAACAGGATCTCCCGGTATTCCTTTAAGCGGTCGATCGTGACCTCCTGCACGCATTCCCCCTGGAAATAGGGAATAATATACTTGCAGGACATCCGGTAGTATTTCACATACGTGGACGGCGCGCGCATGATCTTAATCTCCTCCAGCCAGGACAGCAGAACCTCATTGAATTGTTTTTCTTCCTTTCTCATTTGTACATCCTCCGTAAAATTTTTGATTGCCTTTTACAAGGACACGAAATGCCTGCCCCCTCTCCCCCCTGTCGCCAAACGGCGGGTTGTATCCGTGTTATCCGTTTGTTGATAAGCTCTATTATAAAGCAGGGAGTTTCGCGCGTGTTGCGCGGTTTGGGGGAGGGGAGGTTAGGAGGAAAAAAGAGGCGCGTCCAGGGCGGCGGGAGGTAACTGAGTTTCAACCAGCAGATCATAGAGAGGCGCATTGCCGGCCTGCAACATTACAGATAAAACGACGACCATCAGGATTCGTATGAGCTGTTTCCACGCAAATTTGTAATTTTTCCTATGTTCCATGGTAAATTTTATCTAAAAATTTGAAAATTATAATTTTAAATAGAATTTTAGAAATTTATCTAATTTTTTTAATGTTTATGAAAGAAAATCCCTGCACTGTCTGATCGAACAGGCTGTACAGGGATTTCTTTTTTATTCTGTTGACCGCCGCCAGGTTACCCGTGAGAACCCGGGCCTGTAGAACTGCTCCAAGATAAATGGACTTTGAAAACTCACGATTCATTCGGATGATTAAGTTTCATAAAGCGCCCTCTGAATTTACCTGACAAACTTTCATGAATAAATCTATACTCCTTTCTTCTCCTATAGACACAATAAATAATTAAATTAGGCATCACACAACACAATAACATTTTAACTATAAACTGTGCATATATATTATATGTAGCCACTAGATTTCCCAGTTTATAGGTTATTACTGTCGAAATAATACAAATACATTGATAAACAATATATTTATGATAAAACAACACCGATGTTTTATCAAAAACATATTTATAGACATTCCACGGCATCACATAACATGAAATCAAAGAACTAATGGAAGTTCCCAAAAACACGCCAAAAACTCCCAGATAACTTCCCAGAAATAATGAAAGAACCAGATTTAAAACAGCTTCTAAAAATGACCAATACTTAAAAAATGGATATGGTGAGTACAGCCCTGCCGCGCTTCTGACTAATTCAATGGAACTTCGCATTGTATCAGAATAAAAATTCCAGCATAATAAAAAAACAGTCCCTGAGGGCAGCAAATATTCATTCCCAATCCATATTTCGATAAATGGATTTAATAAAACAAATAAAGCAGAGAAGCAGAATGAACTTATCCAAAAATTTAAAAAATAGACATTTTCAAATAGTTCAAAGGCTTCACTTTTTGTTTTTAACGCCAGAAAATTCCCATAGCTTGCTGTCATACCCTGAAAAATCTGAGACAGGATATTTTTTACTGCCCTGATTATAATTACATAGTTGGAGTACAGCCCTACCACTGCTGTCCCACAAACAAGGGAAAGTAAAAGGTTATCCGTTCCAAATATCAAATATGTGGACAAATTGGCGACTAAAAGGCCAGATATATTTTTTCTGAGCTTTTCTTTATATTGAACTGGAAGAGCGCCAATTTTCTTCATGGAAAGGTACGGGTATCTTTTTTTAGCTGTATAATATAGGACAACATTCTGAATATTGTCAGATATTAATTTGATTATTAAAAATAAAAAATAATTTTTTGTCTTTAAAGTAATCAAAATTTGTAAGCTATTTACTATCACATTAAATAGCATCAGAACAAAATTAACACAATATTTTCTTTGATCTGCAATAAGCAGGCTTTGGTAACAAGCCAACAGATAGCTAAATGATATATTAAATAACAATACCACATATGCCGCCATAACAAAATGGATTTCCAGCTCTGTATGGACCAAATAACCTAAAAAAGGCATAAGCAACAATCCCAATACCAGAATCGCAAAGGCAATGATCCTGTAAAGTTTCTTAAATAATACTATAATCTGGTTTACTTCTTCTTTATGATTCAATGCTAAAGGTACATACAGGCTTTGCGCGATAGCAATCCCTATTCCTGACTCCGTCAGTGAAAGCATAGATATTATGCTGGTGAGGACTCCATTCATTCCAAGAATCTCAATACCAAAATACTCTATAAAAAATCTTCTGGATATAATATTTATCAATATCGAACTGCATTGGTAAATTAATCCGCTTAATATGTTCCTTATTGAATTATTTTTTCTTGATCTCATATCGATTTACCGATTATCCATAGGAAGCGTCTCCGGGCTGATAATCTTCCCTTTATATTGATCATAGCAGTTGGGGATATGCCCAACATCCACAGCCTGATATCCTCTTTTAAATAAATCATATGCAAGGACGGATGCCGTAGGACCTGCTGCAATCAGGAACAGAACATCTTTAGGGAACATACAGCTTTCTTCTAACAGCCTGTTATATTCATCAAAGGCATTTGTCGGGGGAGCAAATATAGTCCCCGCTTTGTTCACCTCTCTAAATAAAATACTGTCTTCTTTAAATCTTCCGCCCTTCCCATAAATAAATACCACTTTACGATTTTTCCATATCTTAGTAATATAGTCAATTTGATTTTCGTAAAATACACTGTCTCTTGAGACAAAGGAATTCCCATATGCTTGATTTGAAACTAAACCACCACCGGCTGAAGCCGGTGGGTTTGGGCTAGCTGCTGAAGCAGCCTAAAGTTGTCCGACCTCGAAGTTATCGCTCTTCTTTCGTTCTTCTAAATCCTGATTTTTGATATATTCTTGTATGATCTCGTCCGTTACGTTCCCACTGCTGGCTACAAAATATCCTCTTGCCCATAGATGGCGGCCCCAGAACTCCTTATTCAACTCTTTATATTCCATCTGTAGTTTTCGGGACGTGTTCCCCTTCATATATTGGACCAGCTTGCTTGACGACAGATGTGGCGGTACTGATACCAGGAGATGTATGTGATCCTTCCCTACATACCCGGCCAGAATCTCCACATCATTTGTCTGGCATATCTTCCGTATCAGTTCTCTTGTTCTTACCGCGATCTTTCCCATCAGCACGGGTTTTCGGTATTTTGTTATCCATACAATATGGTATTTGATATCATACGTACAATGAGCCGACTTCCTATAATTTTCCATGTTTTCACCTCAAGTTTAGTATCTCTACTTTTCCTTTTTCTAAACTTTGAGGTATGGGGTTGACCTAAAGGTTTCGCCTACAAGGCGAGGGTTTTAACCCCAGTATACAGACAATAATGGGCCAATTTTCTCATATTTTTGAAGCCAGTACAATTCCCAAAAGCTAAGCCGTCCATAATAATTCTTTATATTATTATTTGGCGCGTTAAATGGCGGGATACATGCTAAAAATCCGTCTTCCCTGACCAGCAATATTTCCTTCAACCGTTTGCTTAATTTATCATTCGGACGTTGATACGGATCCTTTAGGTTCTCCTGGTTACAGATATCGAATTCTGCATCACCAAATCTTGATATCGTAATATGGTGTTCTATAATCGCTTTTAAAGTTTCAGAAGTAGATAATACATGAGGAAATTCTGCTTCTATTTTTTTTAATTTTTCTTCCGATTCTTTGTCAATATGTTCAAATCTGGATTTTACCAGCCGGATACCTCTTCTAATCCATTTATTTTTCATACTTGTTTACCTGACTGTAAATTTTCTTCATTATGTCTGATATGGTTTCATCTTTCATAATTATATTCTCTTGTTTAAATGTCTCCACTACCTTCCTCCCTATAAATGCATCATATGCCTTTGCCTCGTCAAAATCCTCCTTATTGCTTAAATCAAAAAAATATTTCCAATGCTGCCCCATATTTTTTACCGGCCTTTTCTCAAGTTCTGCTCCGCCGCCAACCATTTTTCTAATAAAATGTTCCTGGCTTCTTACATTATAATGATATATCACTATATCTTCTGTATATCCAATTGATTTTACAAGCATTTTTACATTGTGGTTTCCCGCTGCAATCTGCTTATATCCTTTTCCCCTATGAATCACTTTGCTTATTTGTTCTGTATACAGGTTGTAATCTAAAAGGCCATATTTCTCTTTATCAGCGCTTTTTACAATACGCCATGGAGATTTCCAGAACGCCTCATTTTCACTTGGAAGCATATTGTAAATCCTACATAATAAAACATTATGCCCTGTATCACATAGTATGCGCCTGTATTTTCTTTTCGTGCAGTACCAAAATTCATCTGCATCACAATTAATAATCCAGTCACAGTGAAATTTATCTCTTGCTATCCTTATCATCCGGTCAACATGCATAGTTTGAAGATAACCCGGAGAATCATCATAAATTACTTCTTTAATCCATCCCTTTAAAACATATTTTTTTATAATATCCCCCGTCCTGTCAGAAGAACCGTTATCTGTGATAATAAAACCGTCTATGCCCATATATTTGTGAAATAAAAGATTTTCTTCCAATATATCCTCTTCATTTTTTACCAGAAGGGTCATATAGACGACTGGAAATTTTATTTTCTTGTACATAACAGCTTTACTGAGGATCTTTAATACATATTCACGTAATTTCATAAGTTTTCTCCAAACTGCGCTTTGTTCTTTTAGAGAGGCACAGCCAGTAATATAATGTACATGGCAAATGTTCCCTTATCCAATTCCTTAATTTTTTTCTGAATCCATATTTATAATAATATTCTTTAAAGCTTCTGTCCAAAAGTAATCTAAGCCTTTGTTTTTCCGGTTCAGTTAAAAAAACATTTTCAAGAATACCGGGAAATATCCCCTGTATTGAATCAACTAATATCTCCTGAAATATGCTTTTGTAATCTGACATATTAATATTCTCCAATACCTGAAAAAAAGCAGTATGTATCACTATATTCTCTATCTCATCCCTGTACCTTTCATATTCCCCTGCTTCTTCAAACAATTCAATCAAATACCGAATGGACGCGATAATATCCAAACATTTCTTATCGGGTTTACGGTGCATGGTAGAACCTTTTCTTTGTATATACACATAAAATGCTTCATCCAGAATAAATATGCGCCCCGCTCTTGATATAGCAAACGGGACGATCGGCACATCCTCATAAATTATCTTTTCAGGGAATTGTATTTGGTTATTCAGATACCATTCCCTCCGGTATAATTTGCACACAGGCAGCGTAGGAATACGTAGCAGGGTTTTATTTTTGCCGGGAAATTGTTCTCCCCTCATCTTTCCATTTATTTCCTGGACCGTGTTTATCCTGCCTTTTTCTTTTGCTGTAAACAAGTTAAACAAGACAATATCATACTGCTTTTTATTCAGGCAATCATACAGCCTTGGAATGCAGCCGGGCAACAGATAATCATCGCCATCTACAAACATAAAAAAATCTCCGGTTGCATGCCTGACTCCATGATTTCTTGCAGCTCCTGCCCCCCTGTTTTCCTGCCGAACCACCTTAATACATTCAGGGTTTTCTTTTTCCAGCTTTTCCAGTATCTCTCCGCTTTCATCTGTGGAGCCGTCATTTACAAGTATCATTTCAATATTTTTATAGGCCTGCATGAATATTGATTTTACACATCGTTCTATATATTCACTGATATTGTATACCGGTACAATTATACTAAATTTTATATTCTGCATTTTTTCACCTGAATATAATAAACAACATAAAATAAAAGGTTCCCCGGGCAGACAATCCCTTAAAGCCAATATGGACCATTTTTAATGCGTCATAGAGCCCTTTTGCATGATATAATTTCTTTAGTTTGTCAAGTTTATTATAATCATTAAACCTTGAACTAAGCTCCTTATACATTTTCTTCCACATGATAAAACGGCTTTCCGATCTTCCTGACAATGGGCCTTTCAGTACGGCGCAAAGCCTTCCGGCGGCCGTGCGCACATCGGCCCGCCCCGTTACATTCTTTTCATGCAGCCTATGCAGTAACAGGCATTCCGGAAGATAGAGTATCTTTACCCTGTTCAGGGCAGCAACCAGCGCAATCCAATGGTCATGATTATCCAGCCCTGCCGGAATTGTATCAACCATTTCAATCATTTTTTTATTAAGCAGCATCGTACATCCATACATGGCGTTCTGCACAGTACATTGTTCAAAGGAAACCTCAATATTCTTTGTATACATTGGGCGGCACAGATTCCTCTTATATTTCCATAATTCAAAATTAGAATATACAAGAACAGCGGTATCTGAATATGCGCTTGCCGCGCGTAGCTCCTTTCTGATTTTATCTTCATGCCAGATATCATCCTGATCCGAAAACATAATATAATCATACTGTTCTTTTGCATAATCAAATAAAATTGAGAAATTATGTATCGCACTGTGTACAGGGCTTTCTTGTTTTATCCAGGTAATACGGCTGTCCAGCAAACAGTAATCAGCAATAATCTGGCAGGATCCGTCCTGTGAGCCGTCATCCCTTATAAGCAAATCAAATTCTCTGTAGCTCTGTTTTAATATACTGTCTATTTGTTCTTTCAAAAAATCTTCCCCATTGTATACAGCCATAAGTATTGCCAGTTTATTGCCCATTCCGTTTCCCCCATATTTTTATTATTCATTTCTCAGATCAATGAAAGAGCATATCACATAATTCATACCAGTCTTTGGCAAACGGCTCAGGAATATTTATATCTGCATAACGGCCGAATACAGGCTCCCCCTTTATCGCGCGCCTCATCTTTTCCGCCAGCTCAGGCGAATGATTCACATTAAAGAAACCTATTCTGTCATAATTATTTGCCGCCTCATGCGCATACGGCAAATCCGCCAGCAAAATCGGTTTCCCGGTTTGCATGTATTCGCTTATCGGAAGGCCCCATGTTTCTAATTTTGAAGGAAAAATCATGCAGTCCGTTTTCATATACCATTTAAATAAATGCTCTCTTTCCTGTAACCCAATCCATTGAATATGCCTGTTATTCCCATACGTTTTCTTTAACCACGCGCTGTATTGATTTTCATTTCCATCAATTGTAAGAATAACCCGATAGTTCAGGTGATCTTCTAAATGTCTGCATGCTTCGCAAATCACCTCAAAATTTTTAAAAACTCTCGGGAACGCTGCATAAATAAACCGATATTCCCTGCTTTTATTTTTCGCATCTCTGCTTTTGTGCGAATGGAAGTTCCACTTGTTCTCCGGATTGGCAACAATTATGTTATTGATTTTATATTTTTCCTTAAATGCGTCACGGATCCAATTTTGCTGGACAATGACATAATCATTTTTCTTTATATTAATCCCATATAAAAATTTATAAAAATACGCAAACAAACATATTTTTTTACTAAACTTCCAGTCAAGCCTTCCCGGTTTATAAAATGGCGATGGATTATGGCAATATGTACATAAATATTCTGCTTGAACTATTGGGGTAATATCATGAAGCGATATCCAATAATCCACTTTTCTCTTTTTACTGTAGTTAAAAAAATAAATCCATTCATAGTACAATCTATATAAATAACTGTCCCTTGAACGCGGTAATTCCCTTATTTCCAGTAAAGCTTCATATTTGTCAAACAGCTCCTTTCGGTGTACAAAAACTGTAACATGGTTATCCTCTAATATTCCTGTTTCTTTTAACACATTTAAGAAATCAAAATAGACAGATAGCGGGCCCGCCTGATACAGGTTAATCCCTGATATAACAATTGTTTTTCCTTTCAAAGGCCCAGGAGGCCTTAAACTATTTTTCATAAGCGGAATACGCTCCTCTGACAATACATTTTTCTCCTCTGCGGATGCGAATCCGTTTGTTTGGCAAACTGGCAACCAGCGGATAAAATAATGGAAAACTAATCGCTGAATACCATAATGTATTTACATAAACTGTAAAGGATACAACAGCGCACATAATTGCCATCATGGGCACTAAAAATTTCTTTTTAGATGATATACAGCGCAGTATAGCAACCTGCCCTGACATCATATACATATGCATGATATACATACCGATTATTCCTCCATATCCATATGCATCCCCAACTCCGGCAATAACCGTCATTGTTGTAGAAGCGCTGATCAGGTTTGATTGGACACGGCCTGAAAATAACCTCCTTGCAATAAAGTCCGGGACAAAAACCGACAGGAATCCTTCCAGGCTGCCGTTCGCTGTACTCTGCGCTATATTTATATTTAGATTTGCAAGCGGCGCTATCATATAACTATATGCCCATATAAACTGTTCCGGCAGCCATGCAGGATATCTGTTATTCATAGAACCATACAGGCGGATCATGGAATTATCACCGGCGGCATACCATTGCCTTAAATTTCCTGATACCCCAAATAAATATAAGCCAACTATGCCAGCAGCTATAAACATAAGCATATGCTTCAGCCGAATGCGTTCCTTAAGTGATGCGATAGCAATACAAGATGACATAAAAAGGCTGAGTATTAATCCCATCCGGCTGAACCATATAATATCGACACAAAAAACAACGATTATGTATTCTATGATATATTTTTTTCTGCGCGGAAATGAAACAAATAAATAGATTAGATACTGCGCGTAAAACCTCCCAAATGTAGTTAATAAAACATGGAATGTTGGTATTCCTGAAAAGGTCTCCGTATATCCCGCCTTTTTTGTCAAAATAGCCAGCACGGGAATCTGTCTGCCATAAACCAATTCAATTATAGTAAAACATACAATTATACAGGTCATGGCATCGTTTACATTTGATATTTCTGCTGGCTTTCTAAATTCAAAATATTTTTCAAATACCTTTCCTGCAAAGAACGAACTTCCAATTGTTATAACAAAAAAGACAATCAATTCCGGAGACAACGGATGGCATAAATCTGACCATCCAAGCTGATACAGAAAAATAACGGCGGACCATATGGCTGCATATAAATAAAAAAAATTCAACATAGCATACTCCTATTTATTATCTGTTACCCAAAGTCCGGCCTTTGAATCATACCTTTTAATCACCCTGGCCGGCGTGCCGGCCGCCATCCTGCCTGGCAAAATCTCCCCGGCCACCACACTGTTTGCGCCAATGACACACCCGTCTCCGATCCTTGCCCCTGCCAGAACCACAACATTTTCTCCTATCCACACATTCCGGCCGATTTTTACCGGTTCCGTAACCAGCCTGCGTTTCTTTGGCGGTTCCTCTGCATAACTCTGATCCCCGCTTTTATAATTCCCATGGCTTGTGTCGCTGATAAACACTTTGGACGCCAGCAGCGCGTGATCGCCAATCTCAACCCTCTCATGTGCCACGATATGCGCCATATCCCCGAATTCACAATCGTCGCCAATCCACAGCGTTTTCTTCCTTCCCTCCAAATCAAAGCGGCAGAAACGCCCTGTCGTCAGTCTTTTGCATCCGGCTAAAGATTTGGCGCCTCTCACATACACAGGGCGCCTTATCAGCCTGGCCTGTGGAATGGTAAGCCTCGTCATCGCAAGCGAATATACTGTTTTTATAAATTCCGAAAAGGAATATTGATTATTCATTTCGTTTCTTCCATCTTTCTACATCACTTATCCGCGGCTCTGCATCCAGAGCAGGGCGCTTCCGCCCCAATCCCCAAAACCCCATAGATCCAGGACTCAAGGGAATAGGCTTCATACGTCTTTTCATCTAACGCGGCATAATCCGCCTTAAGCTCCCCGGCAAGCCTGGGGCGCTTCCGGTCAATCACCTGAATATTTTCCGGACGGTAGAAGTCATAATTCTGTATATCCGCATTCGTTGTTATCAGCTTCTTATGCATGCCGAGCATTTCAATGGTCCGTATGGTCAGCCCTGTCTGCCCGGGGTGCTGGATGTCAATCACCGCCTTTGACCGCGCTACCTGCCAGGCGGCTTCCTCACCGGATATCTTGCCAAACCGGAATTCTTTCCGATCCGTGTCCCAGAACTCCGGTTTTGTCAGCTTGTAAAACCAATAGATAAACGGGCTCTGGAGGTATGGATAGCAGAACATCCGCAATCCCCTCCGGACGGCCTGTTTTTTTATATCCTTCAGTATTTTCCAGCGATCAGAATGGATGGTTCCGATAAAGCACAGATCGTAGTCGTATGAGGCGCCCGCCTTCTGTTCTTTCTTATACTCATCGCAATAATACAGCGGCCTAAAATGGATGAGCCGGTTATTCAGGCAGTCAAACCGGTCAAAGCTGCTGATATAGTCAAAGTATTGGAATTTCTTTTCCACATTCGGGATATTCTTTACGGAATCCCACATGTGCAGGCACAATTTTGCCTTTTTAAACTGTTTTCTATATGCCTTAAGCACGCGTTCTGTCGGCATATCGCATTTCACGATCAGCACGTAATCGTATGGAACCCTTTTTACCTGTGAAAAAATGTGCGCATAATAGCCTTCGGTCTTTTTGTCAAACAACGCCGGGCCGAGCTTTAACAGCGCACGCTCAAAAGCCCCTGTCACGGACCGCGCGTCAAAAGCGTCCACGCTTGCTCCCATCTCTGTCATTTTCGTTTTAATTTTATTCTCATATCCAAAAAAGGCCGGTGAGAAAAATAAAATTTTTTTTCCGTCAATCGGGCTTCTTCCTTTTACATCAGACATGGCTGTTTTCCTTCTGCCTTTCTATCATCCGTATCTTAAAATCATTTCCCCATATCGCCTTTGAATCATAGAGCCTGTCCGGAAATGCGCCGTAACGGAGGGTAATGTCAAACCTGTTCTCCCTGATAAAGCGTTCCACGCGGTCTGAAAGCTTCTCCGGCCTTCCTGAACAGATATTGATGATTCCGTCTATCTCCTCCTGCTCCACGGTATCCGCCACATATTGGCAGAACCGATCGTAATCAAGAAAATCAAACTGGTTTAATCCCATTGTAAACGGGAACTCCGACTGGCCGCTGCGGCTGGCCTGTACGATTTTTGAGAAAACAGAGCTCCCATCCGCCGTGTTCCCCACAATATAGAAGCCGCGCAGCCACTGGCAAACGCACCCTTTTTCCCTGCATTTAAGCTGGACAAGCCGTCTTAATGCATTTTTGCTGATACCATAGAGGCTCTGCGGATTGCAGGGCGTCGATTCATTGATACTTCCCTCAAAAAAACCGACCTCATGCATGGAGCCCATAACTGCCACACGCTTTACGCCGCCTTCCATCATATCATTTAAAAATTTGCTGTGCTTTGGCAGATCGTTGATATGAGTCTCCGAGCTGTGGACAAACCCGTCTCTCCAGGCCATGTGGAGCAAAACATCCGGAAATCCAAAGTAGCGGTACGGATCTTCAATGCTGTACAGATCCGCGCATTTGATATCCGCCCTCCTGTCAATCAAATCCGTATGTAAATCCGTGGCGACTACCTCTGTCCCGTCATCCAGAAGCTGTTTCACGGCTCCCTTTCCCAGGTATCCGTTTGCGCCTGTAACTAAAATCTTCAAATTTTCTCACCTCAATCTTATTCTTGCTAAGGCCGCCAAAAGGATTTGGGCCGCTTATCGCACAGACCGGATTCTCCTCAATATCTCCGGAGGGATCTCTATATCCACTGCCTGCACATTTTCCTCCAAATGGTTCATCGTAGTTGTGCCGAAAACAGCAGAAGACACAAACGGGTTATCCAGCACATATTTCAGGGCGATCTGTGAGCCGGTCATCCCTTCTGCCTCGTTGATGAACCTGTATTTCCTTCCTTTGATGAACTGCCCGCGGAAATTTTTTACAGCTCTCGCCAGGTACCACAGATCCTTCGCGCCCTTTATCTTCAGCACGCGGTTAGAATAAAGTGATTCCGCCAGCGGCGCGCCTGCAATTACGCCGATCCCGTTGTTATACAGCCTCTCAATCAGCCCTTCCCGATCCTGGCGCATCAGATTGTAGTCAAGCATTACAAAGTCAAGCCGTTTTTCCCCGCAGATATACTCCAGAACCTCTGTGTCAAATGAATTGGCCCCAATTGCCTTAACAATGCCCTTTTCCTTCAGCTCACCCAGCGTCTCATACAGCCCTTCAGTAAAATCACAAATCTGCGGGCCGTGGATTAGCAGGCAGTCAATATAGCCGATCCCCATGCGCTGCAGGCTCATATGGACGCTACGTCTTATCCATTCCGGCGAAACATCATGAACCAGCCTGCGGCCCCGCAGGCGCGTCCCAAATTTCGTTGCGATCACAAGCTCTTCGCGCCTTACAATATCGGATGATCTCAGTATTTTTCCAATTCGCTCTTCCGCGTTTCCATAGCTGTGCCCTGTATCAAAATACCGGACTCCTGATTCATATGCTTTTTCAAATAATTCCTGCGCCTGCTGATCCGTGATCATTTTCTTCCCCCACACGCCTGCGCAGCCAAATCCCAATGGGGTGACATCAATTCCCGTCCTGCCAAGGGGTCTCTTTTCTCCTCTTTGATTCTTTTTCCCCGGTTCAAAACCCTTTCTTTTCATCTTTCCTGTCCCGCCTTCAACCAGGCCATCCTGACGGGCCACACGGTACAGAGTGCCAAAGAAACATCCCACATCCCTCATAAATGCCTTCCAGCCGCCCCGAGCAAGCTGCCTGGCATAGATACCGTCCCATTTTGCTTTCTCCGCTATTTCCAGCTCATCCCTGCCATTGATCTGGGCCAGTCCCGTCAATCCCGGCATAACGCCGTTTGCGCCATACTTCTCCCTCTCTTCAATCAGGTCTTTCTGGTTCCACAGCGCAGGCCTGGGGCCTATCACGCTCATTTTTCCCCTGAATATATCCCATATCTGCGGAAGCTCCTCCAAGCTCGTCCGACGAAGCACCCGGCCAACCTTTGTTATATAGCGATCCGGGTTATCCAGCAGGTGCGTTGGCACATCATGAGGCGTATCCATACGCATGGAACGGTATTTATGCAGATAAAACAAATGTCTGTCCTTTCCAACCCGCTTCTGTTTAAACAGAACAGGCCCTGGATCATCAAGGTAAACGGCAAGGCTGATGAGCCCATGCAATGGGCTCAGAATAATGAGCCCGCCAAATGACAGGGCTTTATCGATGACTGGTTTAACGGCTGTCTTGTATGCCGGCTGATTTCCTTTCTTTTCATCCCCGTTCTGCCAGCCGCCGATACAGGGATGAGCGTCGTCCGTACATTCCGCCCTGTTTTCCTTTTTGGCCGCTATATCCATCAAAACATACACACCGCCCAAAGCCAGGGCTGCTGCCCATGCGTTTCCCAATCCGAATTCCTTCTTTGTATTTTCTCCCATTCCTTTTATATGTACTCTCGGAATCTCGCTGTGCCTGATTTTGTGAGATGATTTTTTGTCAGATGTGCACAAATTTATGAGGCGTACGTGGAGCGTACGTTGATTAAATTTGGGTGCATCCGGTGGAAAATCAGCCGCAAAAGCAGGCGCAGAGAGATTCCGAGAGTACATTTTATCCATCCCCCTCCAGAGCCACGCCAAACAGCACGGACTGTCTCCGGTTAAACAGAGCCGTTTCCACCAGCGCAAATCGCCTGTGCAGGTTCAGCTTAACGATCCGATCCAGATACCGGTTCAGAATCCCGTCTGCCCGTATAATCCGTTTGTCCCCGTCCAGAGTAAGCCTGGTTACTCCCATCGGCTGGTTCAGATCCCTGCCGCATACATGCTTCAAAAACGCCAAATCGGCCGGCTCCACGGGAGTGACGGATGGAAACTGCGGGAAATCCCTGGATCGTTTCAGCTCTTTTTCCAGCGCTTCGGGGAAAGCTGTCCGGATAAACACATACCCTGGAAACAGCACATCCTCCGGAAAATGCAGCGCCCCGCCGGAACGGAATACCTTTATCTTCCTGAGAACCCGGCACTCCTTAAAGAGGCCGGGCGTTACGGCCCTCTTTATAAGATCAGCCGCCTTCTGTTCCCTTCCCGGGACGGTCTTTAACACATACCATTGCTCCATCTGGCACACTCCTTCCGGTATTACATCCATCTATGGATTTCGTAGAATAACGTAATCTACGAAAGGATATTGTGTTAAAATTTATATAATTATCTGATTTATTTTTTGATGAGTATTAATTAAGAAATTCACAAAGAATATTTATAGAATTTTAAAACATTTTTGAGAGAAACTGCTATTGAAATCAGGGGAAAACCGTAGTATAATGAATGAAATTTCTTAGAATACGTTATTCTACGAAGCGCCTGTGATACGAAACTGTACTTGTTTCCAGATCCCGGAACTATGCAGAAAAGACAGCCGTTCAGGTTATCTAAATGGTTATCAGAAAACAGAAAAGCCAGACGTACAAAACCACTCTGTCAGAATAGCCTGTATAATATATGTTACAGCCCGCCAAAGCAATCCGGCGGGCTGTTTTTGCTGGAAATGAAAGCACATGATATGAGTCAACAACCCCGCTGCAAGCAACGGGCGTCAAACTTGCAGCGCTGCAGAGCAGCGGGGTATTTGACCCTCGCGGCAGTCGCCAAATGTGCATGCAAACATGCCCACTTGGCTCGTTGCTCGCGGGAATAAAGCCGCCGCTGTATTAAACGGCCGCTCCTGAGATGATAAGCCGCACAGAGGGATTTGTGAGACATCAAATCCGGACGCTGACGGCGTCATAAGGGTGTAGAACGGATCCTTCTTTCTATACCTGCTGAGAAACATCTTACGATCATAATAACTCCATATATAATACTCTGCTTCAATCCAGATGCTTGTCAATTCTCCATTGCTGCCATAATAGTCTTTATCCAAAATGATAAACGTATCGCATGGGTCGATCAGCTTGAATGTATCCCATAAAAAGCGGCCATATCATATGGTGAGAGCAATGTGCCTCTGGGAATCCGTTCCGGAGGCAGGAAGGAAAACTCATATAAGGGATTTTTTGATTTCAATTCTGATACTAACTGAAGCAGTAAATCAAAATTTTTATATGTTCCATCTGTCATCGTATTCCGGTAACTGACAAAAAACTTTTGCTTTTTCAATTCATTCCGCCTCCTTGCTGAAAAAGCGCCTGAACGGTTTATGACTCAGACGCTTTCATTAACAGGCTGTATTATCCTCTGTTCCAGTCCGGCATGCCGGACAACTGCTCCCTCCACAACGGGCCGGTCAATACAAAACATGTTTTATCACAAATCAGCTCCACCGGGCTCCCGCAAGGATGATTTGAATGCTCCTGTATCATATCTACATGCGTCGTTTTTCCAGTGGCGCTGTCGCTGCGGATCACAGTAAGATTCCGCCTTACTATAAAATCATACCGCAGGCGCCTGGTGGAAACGATGATTCTGTGCTGTCCTTTCACTCTCCTGCCCCCCCCCTAAACAAATCCCCCCGCAACCGGCACAAGTTCCTTCATTTACAAACGGGTCTACAATCCAACTGCAGACCGCGCGCAGCAGATATATTGTCTTTAGTATATAAAGCGGCAGATACGCTGTCAATCATTACTTCCCAATGTAAAAACCGTTGCTTTGACTATCCGAACAGAAAACAGACGAAGCTAATCCGCATTTTTTCTGCAAAACATTGACCATCCGCGTAATATCAGCTATACTTTCAGAAACAGGCCGTATGGGGTTTTCATTCAGATAATGAATGATCCATTTCCATACATCACGATTCACAGGAGGCAGGCTAATGAGGAGTATCCGAAATTTCATTTTATTTATAACGACCGTTTTATTTTTAACAGGATGCGCACAGAAAGCAGACTTTACAGAGCCTGCGCAAGAAAAACAGGCGTTTAAGAAAGAAGAGGCAGACCGCCAGTCTGTAGATGGCGCAGAATCAGAAACACCGCCCGCCTCGCCGCCTGAGAATCAGACACTCTCAAGTGAGCCGGATCCACTGCGCAGGCTGTATATTGATTTTCCACAAACAGCCGCTTATCAGGAGGCCATCTCCTTTATCGAGGCATCGGGAATGCCTTACTCCGAAAAAAAGGAAAACGGCGGCAGGCTTATTAAAATCGCAGAGAACCAGGCCGACGCATTGATTGAGGAGCCGTGTGCCCAAACGTTTCAGGAGTATGACTATATCGAGATTTACTATATGTATCCCAAGCAGCATGACGGGCCGGAAGAACCGGAGCAGTATTTTTTCACAGGGATTCATTATATATCCTCAGAAGGGCGCTACCAGCTATCGAGCCATACAGAAACCTCCTTTATTACAAAGGATGGGGAAGTGATCGATTCCCAGATGAACCGCCGGGAACAAATCGGCTTTCTGGAAAATCACACGGATAGCAAGTCAACAACCCCGCTGCAGAGCAGCGGGGTTGTTGACCCTCGCGGCAGTCGCCAAATGTGCATGCAAGCATGCCCACTTGGCTCGTTGCTCGCGGGAATAAAGAACCGCCGCTAAACCGGGGAGGGTTGCGGCAGCATGGATGGAAATCACAGGATGTCCCAGTTCCAGGCCGCCCGCCTCCCTTACCTAAAAATTCTGATAAATAAATTCGCCCGCGTCATACCCCGGCCCATAAAACCCGAACAGAATCACCGCAAACAAAAGCCCGTAATACAAAATCCACCGGAACACAAGGTTCTGCCCTGCCAGCTTTTCCCTCACCCCGCTCCCCTCTGCGCGAAACTTAAGCTGCAGCGATGATACCAGAAGCAGAACCGCCAGTCCCAGTATCCCTGCCGTAAAATCCGGCGCATCCAGACCCAGCTTCAAAAGCGATCCGTCCGTAAAAATCCATACATTCGGGTACAGCCCCGCTTTCAGCATGGCAAGCGCCGCGCGCAGGCTCGGCGCGCGGAAGAACACAAAGCCGATACAGACCAGGAAAAACGTGCGCAGGCTCTGGAACAGCCGGTAGCTAAAGCATTCCGTCCTGATATGAAATATTTCTTTCATTTTCTGAAATACAGGCTCCATCATCTGCCCAAAAATGATATAAAAACAGTGCAGTAAACCAGATCCCACGATATATTTCCACGCCCCTCCGTGCCACATGCCCACTGTAAACCAGAGAACGACCATCCCCAGATACGTGGGAATCTTTTTCCCCCTCTTCTTTCCCAGGCGTTTCCTGGCCCTTTCCCCGATCCGGATCCACCGTTCTGATTTCAAAAGAGGATAAAACACATAATCCTTCATCCACGTCCCAAGCGTAATGTGCCACCGCCTCCAGTATTCGGACACGGAGGACGCAAAGAAAGGCGTGTCAAAATTCTCCGCCATGCGGATCCCAAGGGCCTGCGAAACGCCCAGCGCGATATCCATGGCCCCGGAAAAATCCGTGTAGAGCTGGAACGCAAAGCACACGGTTGCAAAGCCGATATAAAGCCCGGAATACGTCTGATAATCGCCGTATACCGTATTCACCAGCACCGCCATCCGCTCAGAGATAACCAGCTTCTTGAAAAATCCCCAGGCTATCCGCTGGAGCCCGAAGGTTACCTGTTTATAATCAAAATGCTTTTTTGCGTACAGCGTCTTTTCCATGTCCCCATAGCGGTTAATCGGCCCGGTCACAAGCTGGGGGAAGAAACAGGAAAAGGCCGTATAGCGCGCCAGGCTTTTCTCTGCTTTACATGTCCCCCTGGAGACGTCCATCAGGTAGCCAAGGACCTGCAGCGTATAAAAAGACAGGCCCAGGGGCGCTGCAATGGATAGTTCATCAAAGGGAAACTCCCTTTTCAGGAGCTCTCCCGCGGCCCGCCCGGTGTAAATAAAAAAATTGAGATATTTGCACACTGCCAGAACTCCCAGATTTAAAAGAAGCGCCCCGTAAAACCAGGCGTCCCTGCCCCGTTTTGTCCCGCTGGCCTCCATGCGCGCCGCCGCATACCAGGTGGTCAGAGTGGCAAATACGAGGGAGGCCAGCATCCGTTTTCCGCCGGCAAAATAACAGAACACGAGGCTGGCCGCGGCAAGAAGCGCGGTGCGCAGGCGATCCGGCGCGAGGTAGTACAGGCAGAGAAGGACGGCGAAAAAAACAGAAAGTGAAAGGATGTTAAGCTCATGTCCCCTGCCTCCCCCCTGTAATGACAAGATTCTGCCCCGTCATCATTTCCCCCGGCTCCAGGAGCAGGGACAGGGCGGGCAGGATGTCCTCCACCCTTACATTTCTCTTATACGGGTTCGCCGCCGCATTCTGCTGCACGACAAGCTCCGGGACCTCGCTTAAAAGCGCGGTTTCCATCATCCCCGGGGAAAGCGCGTTCACGGTGATCCCCTTACCCGCATATTCCGATGCCAGGGCGCGCATCAGGCCGAGCAGGGCATATTTTACTGTCACATAATCCGGCAGGTATTTCGGCGCGGCCCCGTCCACGCAGGAGGACAAAAGGAACGCCACCCGCCCGAACCGCTCCTTTGCCATGCGCGGGAGGCATTCCCGCAAAAGGAGGACGATGGAGCGGAGCTGAATCTCCAATCCCTCCTGGTAAGCCTCCCAGCCCAGCCTGTGGAATTTCGCGTTCCTGTATTTCCCGGAGGGCAGATGGAGGATGTAAGAGGGCTGGATTTCCTCCTCCCGGATCTGCCGGATCATGGCAAGCGTGCTCTCATGCGAGGTAAAATCCGCCTGCAAAACCCGGATCCGGCTTCCCAGCCCGCTTTCCCTCTTTTCCAGCTCCTCTTTCAGCGCCTCCAGCTCCCCGGCGCGGCAGCGGCAGTGGGCCAGGATACGGTCATACTTTTGCGCCTCCCTGCGGATAAATCCCATCCCAACCGCAGAGGAAGCCCCGGTTATGAGAATACATTTACTCATGCAGAACACCTACTTTCATCCTGGCGCCGGAAACCTTCTCCCCCTTCTGGTTGCGGATTTCCGCTTTTATGGTCAGAAGGCGGAACGTATCGTTTTTCTCACGGACCGTCCCCGCTACGGTCAGCTCATCCCCCGGGCAGACGGGCCGCAGGAATTTTGCCTCCACGCTGTGGATCAGGCTCCACCGGCCCGGGAGGTACATCCCTGCCAGGGTCGAGTAAAAGGATGCGGTCAGCATCCCGTACGCCACCCGCCCGTCATAGCCCATCTGCCTTGCAAAGCCGTCGTCCAGGTGCAGCGGGTTTTGGTCGCCGGTGATCGCCTCGAAAAGTTCCATCTTTTCCGCGGTCACCTCCACCCGGAAGCATTCCGTCTGCCCTTCCCTTATCTCCCCATAGCCGTACGCATTCCCGCTCATCCGGCGCGCCCCAGGATGATATCCGCCATCTCCCCCACATTTTTCATGCCTGTCACTTCCCCCATGGTGAACTTGATGCCAAAGCATTTCTCCACCGCCACCACCAGGTTGATGTGCTCCAGGGAATCCCAGTCCTCGATATCGTCCGCCGTAGTGGCATCGTTTACAGTGATGTCCTCATCGTCAAATACATCCCGGAATATTTCGTTCAGTTTTTCGTATACGTCTTCTCTTGTCATCTTCATCCTGTTTTTCCTCCACTTTTATCACATGATTTTTGGTTTCATACCCGCCGCACAAATCAAGCCGCCAGACCGAATTTCCTGTATCATCCTCTGATATCTTATCAAAGCCCTGGAGGGCGTAAAAATCCTTTACCATCCGGTTTTTGGCTGTGGGGTAATAATACCCGAATATCTCCTGCACGCCCCGCGCCAGGCATTCTTTGACAAGGGCGTCCATCATGGCAGACTCCATACCGCGCTTCAGCACCCGGCAGCTCATGAGCCACAGGTCAATGTGGAACGCTCCTGCGCCACCGTGCGGATTTCCATCTCCCGCGGCTGTGCCGTCATTTCCTTTCCCTGTAGCTGTGCTGTCATTTCCTTTCCCTGTGGCCGCGCCGTTATTTCCTTCCCCTGTGGCTGTGCCGTTGTTTCCTTCCACCGCGGCTGTGCCGTCATTTCCTTTCCCTGCGGCTGTGCCGCCGTCTCCTTCCACCGCGGCCGCTCTGCCTGACGCCGGCCTGGCATCCTCTGGTTCTCCTTCCCCCATATGTCCGTATACCACGGACACCACGCCGTTATCCCCGAACCGATCCTCCAGCTTGCCGTACAGCGTGATGCGCCTTGGATCCGCCTCCTTCTCCTCCAGCTCTGCCTGGCTGTGCCTCCGGGTGGTCAGGTTAAACTGGTTGCTCTTATTCGTGAGCTGCGCGATCCGCGCCATATAGAGCGGCGAAAAAGGCCCGATCTCCGCCCGCATCTCAAGGGAGCGCAAGTATTCCTCATAGTTGTCAAACCCGGCCTCCTGCTTTTTCCGGGCCGCGTTGGCCTCATACATTGTATTCCTTTTTACATCATCCTCTGAAAACCCAGTGACCTCAAAAAAGCCGCTGCGGTCCAGAATGCGGATGTACGTCTCCGGCGGGCCCAGCTCCGGAACCGCGGCCTCCGGGGCCCCCGTCTTCACCCGGTGGCGTTCCGCCGGGTTATCATCCACGAAGACAAGGCTGTCTGTCCCGATATTCAGCTCTTCCGCAATCCGGCGCAGGTTCTCATCCTTGGGCTCCCAGTTGGCCCGGATAACCAGGAAATCCTCCGGCTTTAAAACGCTGTCCGGCCGCCGCAGGCCCGCCAGGGCGTTCTCCTCCTCGTTTTTGGAATCAACGGCCAGGAGGATCCCGATGTCCTTATGCGCCTTTATGTACGCCTGAAACTCGCTGTAGAGCTACCCCTCAGACGTCTCCTGCCCGATCTCGATCCCCTCCGGCCCGTCGTCGCCGACCACGCCGCCCCAGAGCGTGTTGTCCAGATCCAGGACGAGCGCCTTTTTATTCTTTCCGAATATGGACTTCACGATGTTCGCCAGGTTAAAACACAGCGCCGGGATGGCCGGAACCGCGCAGGCGTATTTGTACATATGCCAGTAAAAGGGATCCGACCACTGATCCAGCCCGCAGCAGGAGGCAAGGTAGCTGATATCATGGATGTAGAAGTTTTCATGGGCCGCAGCATAGGCGCAGAACCGGGCGTTTAAGCGGTTTACAAAGTTCAGCCTGCCGTGCGGATCCCATGCATCGCGGTTTCCCAGCAGGCGGTAATGGGGCGGCTCAAAGTTGTTCTGGATCACGGGGCAGTGATAGACTGCTTCGATCTTCCTCCACATCGCCTCAAAGGGCGCGTATGTCTCCTCCAGAAGGGCGTCAATTTCCTCTTCCGTATTTTTTACGGAGAGGAATGCGTTTATATTTCTTGTGCTTGTGTGAATGTAGATCAGATCCGGGCAAAACGCCGCCAGCTCCGGGCTGTCAAACATGACATCCTGGAAATACTGGGCGTAACCGGATTCGTAGAATTCGGGCTGAATGCTGTTGTCCAGAAGAAAAAGCTCCAGAATTTCTATAATGTCATGCGTGGTAGAGCCGCCAAGGACGGCGATGCGTCTGCAGATCCGGTTTGTCCCCCCCCCGGCGCTTTCAGGGCCCTTTTGAAGGATTTGCGCTTTTTGAGAATGAAATCGGGATCGAATGGGTAGTTTAATTCATTCATCGTAAGTTCCTTCCTTTACTTTTGTGTTGATCGTTTCATAAATTTGATTCATCTGTTCTTTACATGTCTGAAGAAATTCTTCATTCCGGCTAAACCTCCAATGATATTTGCCGTGAAGATAGCTCCCATAATATCGGCTTGTTTTTAGCGCGCCTGATACATTTGTATGTCCTCCATCATAAAAATCATATTTAAACTCATACATATGTTCAAAGCTTTTATTATTGAAATTTATACAATCAAATCCATAGGATTTGACCGCTTCTTCCAGATAATTCATGCGCCTGTAATCTCCTCCGGGATCCGGCGGGCAGATAAACTCGGTTTTTAAATGTTTATCCCTGCATTCCTTTAATAAATCTACCAGAACTGCCTGTGCCCTGTCCGTAACCGGTGCTTTTTCAGTTGTATATTTTCCCGATGGATACTCCATCTCTTCTGTTTTTGACAATAATGCATACCCTCTGCCGGCGCATTCTTCCTTTAAATTCCAGAAATCCCATTGCCACCCGAATTTCCACAATGTATGGTATTTGCAAATGTCGAAATAGTAAGAAACCCTGTCCTCTTTTACGATATCCTGAATCATCATAATTCTATTCACAGAATACCGTAAGCTGTCGGTAGTCAGCCGTGTGTACGCTGCGCTTGAATGATCCCAAACCTCATCATCCCTTGAAAACTGGGCGAGATCGAAAACAAAAACGGCTTGGGGCTGCGTTTTTGCCGCCTCTCTTAACAGATGGATCAGCGCTCTCGGATCCTGCGCGGATGTAGCCAGAACATAGGATGTAAATCCATACTGCTCCCCCATCATGGCCGGAATCATGGAGGAACGCGTTTTACTGGATCCAATGAATACTACGTTCTCCTCACCCTTATGAAGCGCATAGTATCCGGCAAAGCATCTCTTTTCCAGCGTATCTGTCCGCAGGCAATATGAAATACTCCGTAACAAAAACAGCCCTATGCCTATGAAACAGATTATCTTGATTATCGCTCCCTTCATTTCAATCTGCTTTAAATCCCTGATGTTTTTCCTGATGCTATCCTCATCCTGCATTTTCATAATTTTCCCCAAACGGTTTTCTCCACGATTCCCGTATAGCTTTGAATAATCTTTACTACCTTTGCACTGACATTTGTATCCCTGTAGTCTGGTACAGGAATACCATAAGCTCCAGCCTGATGCATTTGGATCGCCAGTTCTACGGACTGAATCAGTCCTCTGGAGTCAATACCGGATAGTATAAAGCCGCCTTTATCCAGCGCTTCCGGCCGTTCTGTACTGGTTCGTATGCACACAGCCGGGAACGGCATGCCTATTGATGTAAAATAAGCGGATTCTTCCGGAAGCGTGCCGCTGTCGCTGACCACTGCGTACGCATAGATTTGCAGACAATTATAGTCATGAAAGCCCAGCGGCTCATGCGCGATCACTCTGGCATCCAGTTTAAATCCTCTTTTTTCCAATTGTTTCCGGCTTCTTGGATGGCATGAATACAGGATTGGCATGTCATATTTCTCTGCCATTGCATTAACCGCCTGAAAAAGGGATGTAAAGCTTTGCTCTGTATCGATGTTCTCTTCACGGTGTGCAGAAAGGAGAATGTATTTCCCCGTTTCTATCTGAATGCCAAGTTCGTGTGACAGCCTGGAATGCACATCCGAGTGAAGGATGGACTGCAGATTATTCCCCAATACTTCAGTCATCGGGCTTCCCGTCACATAGGTCCGTTCTCTCGGCAGTCCACAGTCAGCAAGGTATCTCCTTGCATGCTCCGAATAAGCAAGATTCACATCCGAAATGATATCCACAATTCTCCGGTTCGTCTCTTCCGGAAGACGCTCATCTTTACATCGGTTTCCGGCCTCCATATGGAATATCGGGATATGAAGGCGTTTTGCCGATATTGCCGAAAGGCAACTGTTTGTATCTCCAAGAATAAGAAGGGCGTCCGGAAGGAGATGCCGCATCAGTTTATACGAAGCGTGGATAATATTGCCGATTGTAGAGCCAAGATCATCGCCAGCTGCAGACAGGCATACTTCCGGGGCCTCCAGGCCCAGATCCTGAAAGAAAATTCCATTCAGGCTGTAGTCATAATTCTGCCCTGTATGGCACAGAATCGTGTCGAAACAGGCGCGGCAGCATTTGATAATCTCTGAAAGCCTGATAATTTCCGGCCTTGTCCCTATGATTATCAATAATTTCAATCTCCCATTTTCTTTCCAGTTAAGCTTTTGAAAATCTGTTTTCATCCATCCACGCTCCTGTGTATATGACTGCCGTTTACCAATTCCGCGTATGTATCAGGATGCTCCGGAACGAATTCCTCGTTTGCCCACATCACTGTCACAAGGTCTTTCGTATCGCTCAAATTTATTATATTGTGCGTATATCCGGGCAGGATCTGGACAGCTCGTATCTCATCGCCCGTTACTTCAAATTCCATAACCGGATACGCATTTCCTGTCGCCGGATCAATCCCGATCCTTCTTTGCTGAATCATCCCATGGCCTGAAACGACCATGAAAATTTCACATTTACTGTTATGCCAATGCTGGCCGCGGACGGCGCCCGGCCTGGCGATATTCACGGATATCTGCCCAAAGGATAAAGTCCGCATCAGCTCTGTAAAGTTCCCCCGCTCGTCAACGGCCGATTGGAGGGGATACGCTATCTTCGATTCCGGTAAATACGACATATAGGTGGAATAGAGTTTCTTTACAAAGGGCTCAGACAGCTCCGGAACCGTTTGTTTCGCAGGCATTTGCCTGAATTGTTCCAGCAAATCCGCAATCTCCCCGAGCGTAACCGGATACGTAACCGGGACATAGCAAAACCGTCCCTGTTCCTCTGCCTTTGGCCGCAGGCCGCTTAAAGAGCCCCCGGCCGGGTATTCGCACCTGTGTTCCCGGCCTTCCAGCGCATCAAGCATCTCTTCCATCAGATCATCAATGTATAACAGCTCGATCTGTGTGCTTCTGTCTGCAACCTATACGGCTTGTCCCTCGCTGCCGCGTTACAGAATGTCGCTACCGCTGAATTATAATCCGGCCTGCACCATTTACCAAACAAATTAGGGAAACGGTACACAAGGACACGGCTGCCTGTCTGCTTTGCATATTCAAAAAATAATTTTTCCGCTGCAAGCTTGCTCATTCCATACTCTGATCCCTCATACCGCCCGCTAAGCGCCGCCTGAACTGAGCTAGAAAGCATCACCGGACAGGAGTTATGATATTTTTTCAGTGTTTCAAGAAGCAGCGACCCAAACCCAACATTGCCGTTCATAAAATCCGATGGATCCGCAGAACGGTTGACACCGGCTAAATGGAACACAAAATCCGCACTCCTGCAGGCATCTTCCAGCACTGTCTCCTCTGTGCCGATATCGTATTCATAAAGATTCTCAATTAAAATTCCCGGCCTGGTTCTGTTTTTGCCGTCTCTTATATTCTTTAAATTCTCTGCCAGATTACGGCCGACAAAGCCCCCGGCTCCTGTTATCAGTATATTCATACGCCCACCGCCCTCAGTTGTTCCTGCACATAGCCTGTCCTTTGCAGTTTATCTATTGTTTCTTCAACGGAAAGACGCCTTGTATTGTGGCTCGTGTATGCCTCTTCGCTCTCTGTCTCTATCTTCCCGTTAATGAAATACTTATCATAATTCAGATCCCGGTTATCGGCAGACACACGGTAATAATCTCCCATATCGTCTGAACGCAGCCTCTCTTCTCTCGTCATCAGTGTCTCATACAGCTTTTCACCATGGCGTGTGCCAATCATCTGTATTCCTGTACGTCCAAACATTCTTTGTACCGCTTCTGCCAATGTGCCTATTGTACTTGCGTCCGCTTTCTGAATAAATAAATCTCCCGGGTTCGCATGCTCAAAGGCAAATGTAACCAGTTCTACCGCCTCGTCCAGGTTCATGAGAAAGCGGGTCATATGCGGGTTGGTAACTGTCAGCGGCTTACCGGATTTAATCTGTGAAATAAACAGCGGGATTACGCTGCCCCTGCTGCACATCACATTCCCATATCTTGTACAGCAGATAACGGTATTTCCCCGTTCGGCTGCAGTCCTTGCATTGGCTGTCACAACATGCTCCATCATTGCCTTTGATGTGCCCATTGCGTTAATCGGGTAAGCCGCCTTGTCCGTACTGAGGCATACTACCCTCTTCACCCCGGCCTCAATTGCGGCATGAAGCACATGGTCCGTGCCTTCCACATTCGTCCTGACTGCCTCCATAGGAAAAAATTGACAGGACGGCACCTGTTTCAGGGCCGCCGCGTGGAAGATAAAGTCTACTCCCGGCATAGCGTCATGCACAGACTGTGGGTTACGGACATCTCCTATGTAAAATGTAACCTTCGAGGCCCTGTCCGGATACAGAGCCTGCAGCTCATGCCTCATATCATCCTGCTTTTTTTCATCTCTGGAAAAGATACGTATTTCGCCAATATCGGTACTGAGAAACTGTTTGAGTACCGTATGCCCAAACGAACCGGTTCCCCCTGTGATTAATAGTGTTGAATCCTTAAATAACGACATTTATCTGCTCTCCTCCACTTGTTCTAAAGCTGCCGGAATTACCTCCTCATTCTTTCCAGGCCCTTATAATACCAGGTGTAAAAAAGTAATCCCCCTGTTCCGGATTATATCTGAACATATAGTGATCGCTTTTCTCGATCGAATAACCATGTTTTCTGAACAACCCGCTTATTCGCTCGAAATCGCCATATTTATGATATGCTGCACAGATCCATCGTGACCCGCTATAGGAAAGAGCTTTGCGCGCGCCGTTTAATACAGACATTTCTGAGCCTTCCACGTCCATTTTGATCAAAATCCGCTTTCCCTGCTCCATATATGGATGCAAAATTGCATCAAGGCTTATAAAACTGTCATCACTTCCATTCCCTCCGGCAAATTTAAAGATAAAATCCACATTTTTATATGGACGAAATGTATTCTTAAGCGCATCGAACCACACCTGCATACCTTCCACTACAATTATTGTCTCTGCCTGATTTACAGCCTCAAGGGACATGATCGCTTCCGCGCATCCTACATCCACGAATACGTCTGCATCCTCCATATTGCATGTTTCACTGTAATATTTATGCGGACTCCTGCTATCCTGCTCAATTAAGAGCTGCTTATACGCATTAACAGCCTCTTTCCCGCCAAATGTTTGCGGAAAATAGAGGCGTTTTCCTTTATGCTCCAAATAAAAACTTTTTGTCCCCGTATCTTTCCGGCACAGCTTATTTATATTCTCATTTTCCGTATATTCTTCTATCCACTCATATGGAATCAGAGGAACCGCATTGGGGTTTTTAAGCCTTGGCATATTTTTTCTCAGAAAATCCGTTTCCTTTTCGTATCCTTTCTGCCCGTATATGAGAAAGCGGCGATAGCTATTGATTTTTCTGCGAAGCTTCGGTGAGGCTTTTGGAAAAACGGAACAAATTCGTTTTTTACACCATACAGTAAAACGATCTCTTTTCATTGTAAATCTCCATTCTTTCGTAAAATTTTACTTTTTAAATCCCGTCATTTTTTACATCCTTTGTACAATTTAAAATAATAAATTCCCCTTATAGCAACGTCTGTCAGATAGGCAAGCGAGGATGCAATCCCGGCCCCGACAATTCCAAACCTCCTGATCAGATAATAGTTGAGTACAAGATTAAAAAAGAAGGCCGCCGCTGATGCCACAATGGTAATATTTAATTGATTGACAGCAGCTAAATAACTGGAAATGATCGAATTCAATCCCCAGCAAAAAATACCTGGCATCAACACCCGAAATACGAATGCGGAATCTTTATACTGCATGCCATAAAATACCTGAATCGCCCATCCGCTGAAAACAGTTACCGCCAATACTACAAATGCCATCAGCACTGATACGGTACAGATAATTCTGTTTTCAAATTTGAATCTGGCCTCTTCTGACGGCAGCTCGATAAGTCTTGTGGTGAGCAGCAATGCAACCGATGAGGTGAGCGTAAGCAGTATATTGGCCAGGCTGGAAGCCGTGGAGTACAGGCCCGTCTGATATTTCCCCATGAAATAATCCACCATCAGGACATCGCTCCGCAGCAAAAAATAATTAAACAGCACCCCAATATAAGACTTAAATCCATATGGCAGCATACTCCTGAACAGCCCGGCATTCAAATTCATGCGGATCGCACATCGTTTGCACAATGCAAATAACATCATCCCAAATGAAGCCAGGTACGCAATAAACGCGCTTAATAATACTAAAACAGGAGAAATAACTCCTGAAATCCAGAAGATAAACACAAACATGGAATAGAGGAAGCCTGTTATCCGCTTTGATCGGTTGTATAATGAAACCTCCGTTAGTCCCAAAAGCATTCCCTGCATTTGAAGGCCAATCGTCTCTAATGGTACGCGCGCAATCAATAAAATCAAGAGGAATCCGGATATATCAAATGTCACATTAAAAGCAAATGTCACTAAAAAAAACAATCCGCCTGCCGCCATATATAATCCAAACAGCGCCATCGTATTTCCCAGTATACCGGGAAGATCGTTTTTATTTCTGGCAACATAATATCGGTCGGCAAGGTCAAGGCCGCCGCCAATCAGATGAACCGCCATTCCGCCCAGTGTATTGGCATAGCTGA
Source organism: Otoolea muris (assembly GCF_943193115.1). Taxonomy (NCBI): domain Bacteria; kingdom Bacillati; phylum Bacillota; class Clostridia; order Lachnospirales; family Lachnospiraceae; genus Otoolea; species Otoolea muris. Next base: position 33,532 of record NZ_CALPCY010000021.1, on the reverse strand, counting down.
CAATCCCCTGCCCTTTTGGGCCGATCGTTCTGGCAATCAGAACCGAATTGATGAATGTAAGCACATACAGGTAACCTCCGTTAATCAGCACCCTTAAAACATTTTTTATAAAATCATTTTTCCTGATCTTGTCAAAGGCAGCGCCTGTCCCGTCTTTTACTTTCCTGAAATTCATAAAATCCATTCTCTCTTTCAGGCCCCTCTCTGTTTCTCCACAAATTCACTCCTGGTTTAATCCAGCATCTTAATTACATTAAATCCCTCCGCATATTCCACTTCATTCGCATATCCCCATACCCTGCACCGGTCAATACTTGTCTCAAACAAACGGTTAAACCGGTTATGCGCATCACTGTAACAGCTTAAGGCTTCTCTCTTCTTTTCAATATAATCTGTTACATCAACGAAATACGACGGATAGTATACATTATCCAAAACATATCCATTGCTCTGAAACTGTATTATATTTCTGCAGTGCCGGGCTGCTGTCAGGCACAATTTATTTGCAGCGATATGATCCTGATTCATATCCGAACTAAAATGCATAAAAAAGGTATCTATATGATATTGAAACACGATTGCTTCGATTCTCTGCATGACATCCGTAGAATATGTCAGATGGCTGCATGCCTCGGTTTCAAAATCGAGCTCCTTCACCCCTAAAATCCTGCATGCCGCCCTGCTCTGAAGCATACTTGATTCATAATCTACCTCAATCCCTTTTTCAGAAAAATGTGTGACATTATCCGTCAACGTTATTTTATAAACGTTTTTTCCCTCATCCACCATTTTTGCCGCCGTTGCCCCGGCCCCAAGCTCCGCATCGTCAAAATGCGCCCCTGCAATCAAAATATTATTCATATGTTTCATCTGTCATGCCTCCTGGCTTTAAAATACGTACATAAAAAAATATAATGTGAGCGTATCAGATTTACGAAAAAATAATAGCTGGCATAAAACGGCTCAAAACAGCACCAGGAAAAATTCCACAAATCCCTTATATTCTGAACCGAAATCATATGCAGAAATATATTTCTGTAATTTTGCAGAAATGACAGCTTCCCGTCCACCTGATGGGGCGAATCGAGCGCCGCTCCCACATGCCATTTTCCATATACGCAAACCTCGCAGCCGCATTTTTTTGCCCTGTATGCCATCTCATGATCGGCGCGGTACATTGGAAGCTTCTTTTCATTAAGCAGCCCGATTGTCTGAATCACACGAACCGGATAAATCGTCCCCCGCCCTTTCAGCACATCACTGTCGTAGAATGTATCTTCCATGGAGCCCAAGGGGCGGTTGATATTCAGATATTGAAAATGCGCTTTCATCTTATGCAGCTTCATGTTTACATGCAATGTCAGATCTGTACCGCAGGCATAGCATACAGAGCCTATACAGGCGTCAGGCTTCTGTTCTATCGCTTTATATGCTGTATCGATAAATTCCTTGTCTATCCATACATCATCATTCAAAAACATAATATGATCATCTTCCCTGACATGCATGGTATTGAACAGATACTGCAGTCCGATATTCATTGCCAGGCTCCATCCATTTACATCGCTTTCAACTACGATCACTCCCGGATCCCGATAATTGGTCCGGTTTTTTCCATGATCCACTACCACCAGCCTAAAATTCCGGTTTTTCTGCGCATCCATCTGTTCTATGAATTTTCTGAATATTTCCAGCCTGTTAAAGGTTGGTACGATTATGTACAGCATATCTTTTCCTCTGCTTCCTCACGGCTCTTTACTGTGCTTTACCAGTCCGTTCATTATAAATGACGTAGTAAACCGCTATCACAATAACAAAGAAATAACAATGAAATACTTCATAGAACAGACAGCTCGCCAACGCGGCAACCGCCGCGGCAGCCATTGCAAATTCATCCGCAGAGCGTGATTTTCTTTGCTTTAACGCATGCAGCCCCATCTTTATAAGAGAAAATGCCAGGTACATCCCCAGAATGCCCCGCTCTACCGCCAGCGTCAGATAGCTGTTGAAAAAATAGGGGCCAAGGTTCGTCAAACTCCCCTGCATATGGATACTGGAGCCAAACCCGATCCCAAACAGGAAATTCTCCAGAGAACGAAACCAGATCCTCACGCACTCTATCAGCAAAAGCAGGTGCCGATCCTGAAGCAGAAACGAAATGGAATATCTGGAGCTAAACTTTGCTATATACGCAAAATTGTGCGCCGCCACATACAGTATCCCCAATCCCAGCAGACCTGTTATAAATATCCATGAAACATGAATCCTCTTTAGCCGGCTCCTCTTTAAGCGCTTTGGCGCAAAAAGCAGCAGGGTGATCGCCACGGCCATTACCCCGGCGCGGCTTCCGGTAAAGCCTAAAATCACTGCAAATATCCCCATCAGGGAAATCCTGATTTCCTGACGGAATAAATTCCGGTTCATCAGCAGAAGAACCAGACAGATCCCCATGACAACCGACAGAACCGGAGGCGTCGCAAACGGAAGCGCCAGCCTGACGTGCCCGGAAGCCTGCGCGCGGCGTATAAAGTCGCTGTCCAGAGTGATATACATGCCCAGGAACAGGCGGATCCGTTCCGGCAGCCCTCCCCTGTAATAAAACATATAGTATGTATAAACCGAAAAAGGGACTGCAATATATTGGGAGCGGATTAAAGCGCGTTCTAACCGGGCCAGATCCTCCCTGCCAAAAAAATGCGGGATAAACACAATCATCATGGACGTCATAATCCCAACTAAAAGGCTGCTTTTTGCCCATGAAGGGAAGGTCGATAACGAAAAGGCCGCCCCACAGCTCAGCAACTCCACAACTGCAAAGGCGAGGTTTTGGTGCAAACCGTAATACCTCTCTTTTAATACGGCCAGAACGGACATGAAACCCGTAAGCATAATCATGATTTGAAATAGTGAAAATGGAATCCCCGGTATTTCAATCGCCTGTGTCCCCAGTGTCAGTATGGTCAGGATGTACAATTTTCGCGTTACGTCTCTCACAATCAATTCCCCACAATATCTTATCTCTGCCTCAATGCCCCTGAGCGCGGCCTTTTTTCTCCAGGTATCTGTAATATTCGTATACCCTGTAATTGATAACTGTCTTATCATGGCTGATTTTCCCCATCTCGCGCCGCTTCTCATCAAAGGTTCTCGCATGCTGCTCCAGAAAGCACCGCTTCACGGCCTCCTCCTCTATGAGCGGCTTCAATACCAGGCTGATATAGGGCAGCTCAAGCCCCGGCACATTATAGGGATAACCATACACATTCACACACTTTTCCTCTTCCGTTATATTCGTGTAACTGAGCGTCGGATCCGATGTCCAGTCAGAACGGCTTAAGCCCTCCAGGAAGGCGGCCTGGCTGACATATCCTGCTATATTCCCCGCTTTCTCTGAATGGAAGAATGCATGTTCACCCACCGCCTCCTTTAGCCTTGCGACAGCCATCAGGTTAAACACATGATATCCCTGTTCCCGGTATTCATACGAGGGCCGTTTCAGCATCCTGTAAAACTGATCCGCGCCGTATTTTATGAACCCCTTCACGCTGTGCCGGAAGTCGCGGGACAGATAGATCGTATGGCAAATCAGACCGTTTTTGTGTATGGCCATAGTTCGCTTTAGCCCGTCCAGAAACGCCCCCAGTTCGGAATCATAACCGTGCTTTCCCGCCGTCCTGTTAAGCTCCGCCAGCGACGCCGCAAACCATAGCTGGTGGTTTAAGGTATAATCAATGGATGTACCGGCTTTTGCCTGGCCGCCGTAATCCGGCCGATGCCACAAGCGCTGCTTTTTATCAAAGCAATGCCTGGAAACGATGTCCCCGGCCGCCTCCAGATACCGGTCTTTCCCGGTAAGCTCATACAGATAAACCAGGCTTTCCACCACCCATGCATGCCCGATGACGCCGTTGCAGGCGTCCTTTTGAGTATTCTCCCTTAAAATATAGAGGCCCGACGGCTGCCGCAGGGACAAAAGATGAGCGCCCATCCGTTCCAGATCCCCGGCCAGCTCTTTTCTCCCAAACGTGCGTATTTCGATCGCTGTCATAATAATCAGGTGCGATAAATTCCGGACGATGCTTTCCTTATCATCATAGGGCCCGTTCACCCCTGCCGGAACCGTCCCCTCCTTTTGATACTGCATGATCAGCCGGTTCCCGATCTCCCTGTATTTTCCGTCATAATCTGTCATATATACCCTGTTTTCACTCCCTGTAGGTTTTTAAGATTTCGTTCGCGATGCGATCCCAGTCAAATATCCCCGCCAGCTCTGTACACCGGTTCGATCTCTCTGTATAATGTTCCATTGCCAGCAAAATTTTTTCCGCCAGCTCCGCGCTGTCTGTATCAGAGACGGCATATCCGACGGTTCCGTCCGGAAACTGCCTGTCAAACCCCTGCCCGCGCGTATAAATTACCGGCAGCCCCTGGCTCATGGCCTCGGCATAGACCAATCCGAACGACTCCGTATGGGACGGCATGACAAACAGATCGGCGGCTCTCATGTGCGCGGCGACGTCCTCCATCGGACATTTCGGGATATAAGTTATGAACGCATGGTCATGAATCATATCCCGGTATGCGTCATCCTCTATCTCGCCGACTGCCGTCAGAGAAACCTGCATCCCTCTTTTTCGGAGAATCCTCACCGCTTCTGTCGTAAGTTCCAGGTTCTTTCTTTTTCCTATCTTACCGACAAAAATAATTCGTATCTGCTCCGGGGCCTTCCTCCGGACGTATCTGTGATTCAGAAAATACGGATCGATTCCGTTCGGTATGACGCCTGATTTGGCTTTTATCTTATCCCCCGCCGCTTTCGGAAGCCTTTCAAGCAGCATTTCGCGATAGCCCTCGCTCAGGAACAGGATTCTTTTCGCCTGCTCTAAATTCCGAATGCCGGCGCGGCGCAGCCACGGGACAGCCCACAGATAAGACGAATTCATATCCGTGTCCCGAACCGAAAGAACATAGGGAACATGCCAGATATGTGACAGATATCTGCAGATGCATCCGTCCAGAAAGCACATATTTCCGTGCAGGATATCCGGCTTTTTTTCCATCCTTTTTGCACACCACAGAGCCGCCGCTTTTAAGCGGAACAGAAGCAATACCGGCCCGCGCATATGGAATGGCGAATTATAATACAGCACATGCTCCAAAAGATCTGGTTTTTCCTTTTTATTTCTTATCCGGTAATAAAATACCTTTATATCATTCCCGGATCTCATAAACGCTTCTGCAAGGTGCTTCTGAACCGATTCATAATTTCCCGTCACATATAGGATATTCAAGCCGCTCCCCTCTCTTTTGCCGTGCGGGTCTGATTTTGCCTTATAAATGGTATACCCCTTTAAGAGTACAGATGTTTTGGCAGTCCAGCACGGTTTTTCCCGCCAGTTTTTCCATATTTTCCCTGATTTCATCGTGCCCGACCATGATCACTACCAAATCAACGGAATCTAAAAACGCATCCAGATCGTGATACTGGTTTGGCGCCGCGTCCTGCGGTATCAGCGGATCGTAAACCTTTAAGCCCGCCGCCAGATGGCGCTCCTGCGATTCTAAGAGCTGCAGGGTCGGGCTCTCCCGCATATCGTCCACATTTTCCTTGTAAGTCAGTCCGTAAAGGCCCACACGGCTGATGTCCTCCATCCCGTTTTCCTTCATAATCTCATAGATCCGGTTCAGGACAAAATCCGGCATCTGGTCATTGGTCTTCATGGATTCATCGATGACCTTTGCCAGCGACGGATAATCGCCCACCAGAAACCATGGATCCACGCTGATGCAGTGACCGCCCACTCCTGGCCCCGGCTGCAGGATATTTACCCTTGGATGCATATTACAGATCCTGATAATTTCATATACATCCATATCATCATGCCTGCATATTTTGGCCAGCTCATTCGCAAACGCAATATTCACCGCGCGGAAGGTATTTTCCACCACCTTGGTCATTTCCGCGGTGCGGATATCGGTCACGACAATGTTTCCCTGACAGAAGGAAGCGTACAGCCTCTTTATCTCCTCTCCTGTCTCCCTTTCGTCCGCCCCGATCGTGCGGCTGTTATGGATCAGCTCATAAACCATATTTCCAGGTATGATGCGCTCCGGCGCATGCGCCAGATGCAGATCTCTCCCGATCCGAAAACCCTTTCGTTCAATCTCCGGCCGCACATATTTATCAATCGTCCCGGGGGAAACCGTGGATTCAATCACGATCACCGCGCCGGGAGGGCATACGTTCAGAATCTCCTTTACCGCGTCCACTACGAACCCTGCGTCCACCTTTTTGCTGAACTTATCATATGGGGTGGGCACGGAAACAATATATGTATCCGCGGCCTGATACTCTGTCGTAAAACGGATGCCGGCAGATAAGGCTTCCTGGAACAGCCCTTCCAAATCCGCTTCCCTAAAGGTGGTTCTGCCCTGATTTAATGTTTCAATCCGCCTTTTGTCCTTATCTGTGCCAACCACATTTATGCCGTGCGACGCAAGCATTAAAGCAGTCGGCAATCCAATATATCCAAGTCCGATCACATTCACCTGTGAGAGCAATTTAAATCCTCCTCCTCTTTTACCGAAGCCGCCATACGTTCATAGATATGAAAAAGAACCTGCTCCTGCGTCTTCCAGTTATATTTCCGTTCGATTAGCCGTTTCCCCCTTTTTCCCATTTCCCTGGCCTCTCCGGGATGCTCCAGCAGGTATGTGACAGCGTTTATCAGCTCGCTCTTTTTGTAAGGGTTAATACAAAGCCCGCACCTGTTCTGTTCAACGATTCTCTTAAAATAATCGTAATCGGTACATATCACCGGGAGCCCGCAGAGCATTGCCTCAAACAGCTTATTGGAACCGATATTCCCTGCCTTCCACCCGGAATTCTCACAATAGGACGTTAAAACGATGGCCATGCAGCCGGTTTTCAGAAAAGCGGGAATCTCCATAAACGGCCGTCTCCCTGCAAACTCCGCCTTGTGATTCCGATCCACGGCTTTTATAGCGTCTATATCGCCCTCTTTTCTTTCATGGCCGCATATCCGGAATCGGATATCCGGAATTTCCTGAATCGCCTCCGTGATGAACGTAAGCCTGTACGTATCGTCAATCTGGCCGGCATATACGATGGCATTTTCCGGACTGTCCTTTTGCTCCTCCCGGTTCCATTCCTCCGCGTCGGAAAGCGGATAATTCGTGATCATATAGGTTTCCGGATTCATCCTCTTTAAGCGCCTGCAGATATGGGGTGTCACGGAAATGACCGCATCATATTTCCTTACCGAATGATACTCGTACCATTGGTACAGAATCTGCAGCAGCTTCTTCACACATCCGGGCGCCAAAATCGCATCGCTGCGCGCAAATCTGGAGGCAAAATCCTCATGGCAGTCAAAAATCACCTTTTTCCCGCACATTTTCAGAAGATTTCCATACGGCAGCAGTTCCATATCATGGAAATGATAGAGATCCGCATCAATACGCCTGGCTATGCGCCATACATTCACAGGCCGCGCCAGCAAACGGTAATATCTGCCTTTTTTTGTCTCCCCTGTCCCAAGGATATGCACGCCCTTTGCATCCTCCGTGATACCCTGTTCCACCAAATAAACTTCATATCCACGCTTTGCCAGGGATACGCATTCCTTCTCAAAAATACGCTGATCTTTTTCCCTGTGTGTGGATGTCATATGACATATCTTCATTTTTCCCTCTTTTATCGGTTCAGCCGCTTCTGTCCTCCCGCCGGGGCAAACAGATACCTCCAGAACTTTGCAAATGCCTTCGCTGTCCTGACCAGGTCATCTTTGCTTGTCAGGCATTGCCCGGCCTTCATCAGTATATATCCCGGCCTTAAGTAAAACTGCTTTCTTGCAATATTACAGAAATCAACCAAATCCTGCGCTGACAGCTCCTCTGTCTCAATGACGCAGTTGTGCTCCCCGTTCTTCTGCAGCCAGTCCCTGTATGACTTTGCCTTAATATAATGGTTCGATTTCGCCCATTCATAGGCTTCTGTCCCCGGATACACCATTAGCGGGAAAAACTGAACCGTATCCATTTTCAGGGTTTTTGCAAATCTCAGAGTCTCATAAAGCGTCTCTTTCGTCTCACCCGGATTTCCAACCATAAAACACCCGTGGATCCGCATCCTGGCTTTTTTGGCTGCATCGTTAAATTTCCTGGACTGTTCGAGCGTGATGCCTTTATGCATATTATCAAGGATCTTCTGGCTTCCGCTCTCATAGCCGGTGACGATCAGGCGGCATCCGGCCCTGCGCATCAGAACCATCGTTTCATAGGTCAGCGTCACCCTGCACTCCGCGACCCATTTCAGTTTCACCCTGTTCTGGATCATGAGCCTGCAAAATTCCTGCACATTGTTCTGATCCACCGAAAAATTGTCGTCATCTATCAGGATTTCCTTTACATCCGGAAAATGCGCCGCAACATACCGCACCTCGTCAAATATGTTTTTTGCGCTTCGTTTCCGGTACTTCTTTCCAAACATGACCTGTGAATACATACAGTACATGCATCTTGAGGGGCATCCCCGGCTTGAAAAAAAGCTGACGGTCGGGTAACTGACATGCGCATAAAAATAATCCCTGTAATCCAGGTATTTTTCATATACCCTTGTCACAAACGGGAGCTCATCCAGATTTTCGATATATGGCCTGTCGCCGTTTTCCTTCAGAACCCCATTTTCACAATAACTGATGCCCTGCACGTCGGAAAGCTCCCTGCTTCCCCCGATCGCCTCTGCCAGTTCCGGAAGCGTGTAATCATATTCATGCCTTGCAATAAAATCCACGAAATCAGCGCGCCTGGGGAGTATCTCCGGAACGGTTGCAGACACGTGCGTGCCTACAAGGCATGTCTTTACCTCCGGCATCGCTTCTTTTATCTTCTTTGTAAATGCGAGATCACTGTTGATCGAACCCGTCGAAGTATCGATCACGACGAGCCCCGGCTGAAACTCCTCTATCATTTCAAGCGTCTCCTGCCGTTTCAGCCGCCTGGCAGGCGCGTCGATGATTTTCAGCTCATACCCCTTCTGATCCAGGACGCCGGCGGCATAGGACAGCCAGAGAGGATAATATACCGTCGCGCTCTTTGTGACCGCAGGGCTTCTTGAGCTTTTGGAATACCGGTCCAAAAACGGCGGGTTTAAAAGTAACACTTTGATCTTCATCTGGTTATTCCTCCTCTTTGTATACCGCGCTGCTGCCAAACATCCTCTTTTTTATGGCATTTGCCAGATAACACGCTTCATAAATGAGGCTTTCGGCTGCTGACAGCTTTTGAACCTCTCTCAGACAGTGGTAATATCTCTTGGCATTATTTAACTTATTTCCGGATTTGGAATTCCCGGCCACGCGGTAGCTGGCCAGATTTTCATCCAGGCCGTATGCCGTATATCCCAGCTTCAGATAATGCATCCATGTCAGCACATCTTCAAGATACCCGGATTCCACATGAATCTCTCCGATTTTCGAGCGATCCATCATCACCGTCAGATTGCCGATAATCGTGTTTCTTAAATACTGCCTGTACCGGACGCTGTATGGCGCGCGAAACACTCTTCGCTTCAAATCCGCGGAGCTTTTAAATGTCTCATACGAAGTGAATGTAAACGCAAACCCATGTTTCATCATAAACTCCGTCTGTTTTTCCAGCTTCTGCGGCTTCCACAGATCATCTGAATCGAGAAACGCAATCCATCTGCCGCCTGCATTCGCGATAGCCAGGTTCCGCGCCGCTGCCGAACCGGAATTATGTTCTAACGAAAACAGCCGTATTCTGGGATCAAGCCGCGCATACTCTCCCACAACCTCCGCCGTATGATCCGTCGAAGCGTCGTCCACAATCAGCATTTCCCAATTCTGATACGTCTGTTTTCTTACGCTCTCAATCGTTTCCCCGATTGTGCCGGCGCAGTTATAGGCAGGCGTAATAACGGACACAAGGCCCGGCCCCGCCTGCTGCCCCTTACATATCTCTTTCCCTTCCGAAGCCCGGATGGAATCCTCCAGGCTGCAGACACGGTACTCCAGTCCCCTGTAAACCGACAGCGTCTGAGAATACGCATTGTTTCCAAACGCTTTCTTCACCAGCCTGCCTGTTTTCCCCGGAATATGTGAGCCAATCGCCACTGCCGCAGTAAGCAGGGAGGAAAGCGTAAGCTCTCTTCCCGCCTCCCTTTTTATCGCCCTGGCCAGTTTTGCCGTACTGCTGTATTCCTCGTTCTGCGGAAAATACACGCCGCTCTCCCCGCTCAATATCAGCAGGCAGAGAAATTCACACAGATTATCAATATAAAGCATGGAACGGCAGTTATCCGCGTCCGGGAAAACCGGCAGAGCCCGGGCCAGCCTGCGAAGCGCCGGATAGTTGCCCTTGCATCCGCATCCATAAATCATCGGAGGGCGCAGAACCGCAACCGCAAAGTCTTTGCTCCCCAGCTTTCTGATTTCTTTATCTGCCTGCCATTTGGAATCCCCATAAAAATTGGCGGGGCAGGGAAGCGTGTATTCATCGATCATCCTCTGTCTTTTGTACGGGTATGACTCTCCATAAATAATCATAGAGGACATGAATACAAACTGCCGGACGCCGGACGCCTTCGCGGCTTTCGCGGCCTCAACCGCCAAATCCCGGTTGACAGCATAGTAATTTTGTCTGGTTTTTTCATCTGCCTTTCCGATATCTGCATGCGCGATCCCGGCGACATGAAAGACCGTGTCATACTCAGAAAAATGGGATTGGCGCCAGGCAGGATCCAACATGTCCGCCGTATCGACGGTCAGAGACGGATAATGGCTCGAAGCATAGTTCCGAAACGCTTCTCCGACATACGATCCGGCTCCTGTTATCAGGACGCGTCTGGGGACATGTTTATCAATGTGGAAGCTCTTTAAATGCCCGTATTCCTCAAACCCGGCCTCGGACTGGTTTACACGGAATTTTGTATCTCCCTCTGCCACGCCGCGGCCGTCCGCAACGGATTGAAAGGTCCGCGCAAAGCACCGGGCGTCAAATAAAAATGCCTTGATTCCCCCTTTACGCAGCATCCTGCAGTACACCCCGTCCAGCTCTGCCTTGTCAGGGATTGTCAGCTCATCCCTGCCGTTTAGCTGCGCCCATCCGGTCAGGCCCGGCATGACGCTGTTCGCGCCATATGCTTCCCTCTCTTCTATCAGATCCGTTTGATTCCACAAAGCCGGCCTGGGACCGACAACGCTCATTTTTCCTCTGAATATATCCCAAATCTGCGGCAGCTCATCCAGGCTGTGTTTTCGCAGAAAACGTCCGGGCTTTGTGATATATTGCTCCGGATGCTCCAACTGATGGGTCGGGACGTCATGGGGCGTATCCATCCGCATGGTGCGGAACTTATGCAGATAAAACAATTTCTTATCTTTACCCACTCGTTTTTGTGTAAAAAATACGGGCCCCGGATCATGAAGGTATATCACGGCAGCGATGACTGCGCCAAACGGCGCAAGCGCAATGAGGCCGGCAAAGGACAGCATTTTATCAAGGAGAGGCTTCACAATCGTCTCATAGAATGATCCGCGCTCCGCGCCGGATAACGAACGTAAGGGAAAATCCGTTTCAGCTCCAGAACGAGATTGATTTCCACCGACAGTTCCCACAGACTCATTGTGTTTTTCCGCTATTACAGACAAACAGGCATAAAGACAGGAAAGTCCCATTAAGCCAATTGCCATTTTTTTTCGTTTTCCTCTGTTATTTCCCATGAAAATCTGTATCTCCCATACCTTTTTTATATCCGCTGCGGAATAATAACGGTTCAGACTGCCTAAGCCGTTCTGGCAGTTATTACAATCGTTTTACGGCAGCCCCTCTGCACTCCCCTGTTTTCTTAACTGCTTTTATCCTTTCATGTTGGAACATCCTGCTCCAGCGTTACGCCAAACAGTATCGGCTGAATCCGGTTAAACAGGGCGGTTTCCACCAGGGCAAACCGCTTGTGCAGGTTCAGTTTAATAATCCGATCCAGATACCCGCTCAGAATCCCCTCCGCCCGGATAATCTGTTTTTCCCTATCCAGCGTCAGCCTGGTGATACCCATAGGCTGCTCCAAAGCCTCGCCGCATACATCTTTTAAAAATGTCAGATCAGCCGGCTCCACAGGAGTGACGGATGGAAACTGCGGAAAATCCCTGGACCGCTTCAGCTCTTTTTCCAGAGATTTGGGGCAGGCTGTCCGAATAAATAAATACCCAGGAAACAACACCTCCTCTGGAAAATGCAACGCCCCGCCGGAACGAAATACCTTTACCTTCTTTAGAACCCGACACTGCTCCCAGAGAGCAGGCGTAATATTCCGCTTTAGCAGATCCGCGGCCTTCTCTTCCCTTCCCGGAAACGTTTTTAAAACATACCATTGTTCCATTGGCATACCCCTTCCGGCATTGCAGCCATACCTGAATTTCGTAGAATACCTTATTCCACGAAATATGACATGTGAAAACTTTGATTGAAATCTGATTGTTTTGTCTGGAAAATAAAATTAAGATATATAAAGAAATTAATTGAAATTTTTAAACATATCTGATAGAAAATCCCATTGAAATAACGGAAGAAGCGTAGTATAATAAAGAAAAATTTCTTAGATTAAGGTATTCTACGAAACCCGGCGGTAATTTCCAGTCATCAAAGACTGATGCCGGCCTGACAAATCATTACTTCCTGTTGAAAATAAGCGCGCGAACCATAAAGCAGGCTTATTTCCCCATTTATCTGATCAGTTCATCAACTGCATCCGGCAATGTTATTATCGCATATTACTTTCACGACAGCAAAAATCACAGGAACCAGGCACAGGACGGCGTCTCATGCTGTTTGTCTGTCCGTAACCTCCCCGCAGGCAGAAAAAGCGCCGGCAAAATGGTTTTTACTTCCATTCTGCCAGCGCCCTGTTCTGCGTTGTTATTGTTGTTATTGTTTTTCTGCCGTTATTTCAGTTTCATTCCGTCCTGAAAGGCGTTCCCCACCTTTTCGCCCAGCTTCAGATAGGCATTGTTTACCGGATCAAACACAATGGGTTCCAGCTTTGCTGGGTCAATCTTTCCATTTTCGCCCAGAATGTTTTCATCTGCAGAAACAAAGTTCTTTCAGGCCGGAAAGAGCAGCCGCGTCCGCCAGCTCTTCTTCTGCCTCTTTCCATTTTTCCTCTGCCATCCTTAATTTACACAAAACCTCTGTTGGATAACTCAAGTATAGCAGACCTGCAGCCTTTAATCAATGGCCTGTGACTCCTGCCGCCGCTCTTTTTCCTTTTCCGGCAGCCAGCCGCGCCGGATAACTTTTGCATTTCTTTCTGCAGAGCATTGTACATCCGGACAAAATCAGCTATACTTTAAGAAAGAGACAGTATGGTTTTTTCATTCAGGCAATAAACTATCCTTTTCCTTCATCACGATTCACAGGAAGCAGGCCAATGAGGAACCGTCGTTAAATTGGGGAGGCACACGCACAAATGGACGACATACAGCAGAAAAAACCGCTTCTGCCGGATCCCCCGGCGATTGAAACAAAGAAACTTTTATCTGTGTTGGCAGGAATTCTGCTTTTAACAGCCTGCATGATCTTCCAGCGGCTTTACGGGGGCGTGGAGATGCTCCCGTCTGCTGACGTTCCGTTCCCCGAGGAAATACCGTCCTGCCAGTGCAGCCTCGGGCAGGAAAAGGAATCCCGCTATCTTACCTGCTGTATCAGGCGTTCCCTGCGGCTGCAGAAAACCGAACCCGACGCGCCATACCTGGGGTTTACGCTCCTCTCCGTCAAAGGATCCACAGTCCAATGGAACACACTGATCGCAGCCAGGCTGCATGTCTCATTAGAGCTTTACGGCAGTGTGGATGGAAATGATATGATGCGCCAGCTCCAGGCCGGCCGCTACCCAATCGCCCGGGTGCGCGAAGGCGGCCTGGGCGCCTTTCACTATGTCCTGATCATCGGTGCGGAAAACGGCTCGTATCTCTGTTTTGATCCGATACAAAGGCGTCTGAGGCCCCTCTCGCACTATGAAAACAGGGTGTATGAGGTTCTGTATGCGGATCGGAACAGGCAAAAGCCCGGGAACCTCCCTTCCTTACCTAAAAATGCCGGTAAGTCAACATCCCCGCTGCAAGCAACGGGGCGTCAAACTTGCAGCGCTACAGAGTAGCGGGGTATTTGACCTTCGCGGCAGTCGCCAAATATGCATGCAGGCATGCCCACTTGGCTCGTTGCTCGCGGGAATAAATCCGCCCTTTTGTTCATATGTTACGCCATACTCCCAGAATAATAGTTTGAAATCCTGCAGCCGTTCAGAGGCGATCTGAACGGCTGCAGATTCTTTTCATCATCTCCTCAGCTATCCTCTCCCCGCCTCTCCCGTCCACCAGCGCCTGCTCCCTGCGGCTTATTTCATTTAATTTCCCTGCATCCAGGTATAACATCTCGTTTATCCTGCCAGCCAGGTTCTTTTTAAAAGAATCTCCCGCACGGCAGTCCCCCGCATACATCATATACCCGGCGCTTTCAAATTTCACTGCATTCTCAATCTGATTATCCGCCAGGGCATACGTAATCGCCGGCGTGCCGCATGCGCATATCTCATAAAGGGTCGAACCGCCTGCTGACACAGCCAGATCGCAGCCTGCCATCAGCGCGCTCATTCTCTTCACATTTTTATAAACCCGCAGGTTTGGAAGCAGACAGGCCCGTCTTTTAATCTCTTCCTGAGCCGGGTTCAGCGGCCCGATCACTATGTGGAACAGGATATCCCGCCGGTTCTCTTTTTCAGCCAACTTAAGGAAAAACAGCGTCATGCCCGCCGGATCCGCGCCTCCGGATGACAGGAGTATATTCTTTATGCCCGTGATATGCCTTGAAGGCATATGCCTGAATTCCTCACGCAGCGGCGCATAGGCAGGACCCAGCATCACAACCGTCCCTGTTCCCTTATAAAGGCCGTTATACCCCATATCTGCTGAAAACAGGTTGTAATTGATAACTGCATGGGCCGGATACCGAAACGGCTTTAAATCATCAAAGCATACCAGATATACATGCCGCTTCAGTTCCTCCAGGTAAGGGATTGTGACAAAATAACTGTCCGCCACCAGAAAATCCGGCTTGTATTCTTTTATCAGCCGGAGCAGCTGCGCCATTTCTCCCTCCGGATTCCTCCACTGCGCATCCAGGCAGAGATTTCCGTATCCTGACCGTGTGATCAAAGCCTCCATTGAACGGTCGGCTGTAAGAAAGATACATTCATACCCCTTATTTTTAAACACAGCCGCCAAAGACAGGCAGCGCATCACATGCCCGCTTCCAATCTCTGCATTTCCGTCCGCACGGAAAAAAATCCGTCTTTTATCTTTTCTTATGCTGAACACCCGCTTTCTGTATACATTTGCTTTGGAGCGTGTCTGGAGAATGCTCCAGCATTTCCAAAAAATCGCTTACCTTTATATCATATCCCCTGTAAAGAATTTCTTTAAAGTACATCCTGTCCTTTACTGCATGGTAGCTGCCCTGCCCTGTCGGCGTTTTGCGAATCCCCTCCCAGCAGGAATAATACCGGAACGCATTTTTAAGCAGCTCTTTCGCCGCCCTGTCCAGCCCCGCGTTCATATAGTGAAGCGTTACACCGCGCGGCGTCTGAACAATAAAACTCCAGATATTCGGATCCGCGCCCCTGTTCCAGGGCAGGTATGAGTTGTGGATATTTACCGCATTATTCCCCAGCGCGTTAAGAATCTCTTCCGTAAGGATATATCTATACATGTAACTGACTGTCAAATCAAACCGGTTTGTCCGGAGCCATTCCATATCCAGCTCTTTTTCCACAGGACCGTCTCATGCCCCATCCATTTAAGCCATGCAAACAATTCTGCCGCACAATCATTCTGATACAGGCACAGGATCCTCATGCGGCATACACCCGGCGTCTGCCGCCAGGACGGCACAGGCTTACTCTATACCCTCCCCCGCAGCTGGAACCATTTCCCGAAGGAGCATAAACCCTTCTGCCATCTGAAAGCCTGCGCTGCTGCCGCGCAGGGCCGCCAGGGCCCGCAGCGCTTTGGGGCTCCTTGGATGAGGGTACAAAGCGCTCTCGCTGCGATAGCGCGCCATTCCCCTGATTTTTGCTTCCAGCGTGGCCGTCACGTCAAAAAATACATTTGGGACAAAAGGCTCCCTGTATGTATAGTTCCACTCCGTGGACGACGGCGTTTCAAAAGCGTAAATCCTCTGTACGCAGCATCCCCCGACAGGACGGCTGGCTGTCAGAACTGCCTCACAGGTGAGCTGGTGATCAATATTCAAATCCCCATGATGATGTGTAAAGATCGTATCCGGACCGTATTTTTCAATAAAGCGGCCGACTGTTTTAACGATATCCAAAAGCTCCATTCCATCCATCCGGTTATCGGGAAAGCCGCAAAAATCAATGCTGGCGTATCCAATCTCCCTGGCAGCCGCGCAGGCGTCCTCCCTCAGGCTCTCAAGTTCCTGCGCGCAGGTATCTTCCCTCTTTTCTCCCCGGGAGGTCAGCCCCTCCGCCAGAATCAGCGCGCGCACGCATGCTTTTTCATCTGCAAGACGGCGCGCCGTGCCTCCCACTCCTAACAGCTCATCGTCCGGATGTGCCGCTACTACCAAAACATTCTCCATATAAGCTCCCTCTCTGGCAACCCTTCAGATAACCTCTGGACAGTTACACAAATTCCGCATCTGCATATACGGTACCGCCGCAGAATCTCGCATTCCGGAAATAAACCCGCCTATCCCCAAACAGTTTATAAGCCGCCGGATACCCCTCCCCGTCCAGCATCCGGATATAGTCATATAACTGCCTTTGTGTCAGGCCGTCCGGAATCTCGCTCTGCTTTGGCGTACGGCGCTTAAATGTTACCGCTTTCCCGCTCTGTTTTTCCGGAATCAGCGTCTCCTCTATAAAACGCGGGATCATTTTAGTGTATATAATTTCAGACCCCCTTTGTAAAATTTCATCCGCATTTCCGGAACTTAAATCAAGCGGTTCCTTCAGATAAATATCCCCCTGATCGAGCCCTTTCACAGCCCTGATTGCGGAAATCTTTGTGTGGTAGATTCCCCTGGCAAGCAGGTTTTGCAGGGGGCTTCCCCCTCGCCCAAAAGGCAGATCCGTCATGTGGAATACGATGCACTTAAAATTTTCATAAATATTGGCTGGGATCATCCATGACCAGTGCGGAAAGAAAATATATTCCGGATACGCTTCCCTAACGAACGCCTCCGTTAATCCATACGGATTGGTAATCACCTCAAACCGGTGTTCCGGATATTTGGAAATCAGCTTTTCTGAG
Source organism: Otoolea muris (assembly GCF_943193115.1). Lineage (NCBI taxonomy): Bacteria > Bacillati > Bacillota > Clostridia > Lachnospirales > Lachnospiraceae > Otoolea > Otoolea muris. Next base: position 16,160 of record NZ_CALPCY010000021.1, on the reverse strand, counting down.
TTTCTGATGTTCCATGACTTCGCAGCGGCAACCAGGTAACAGGACATTCTTTTACCCCTTTCTGTATTCCCAGAATATTTCACTGGAATCTTTTAGAGAAAAGCCGGCTGACACCGCCGCTTTTCTGGAGCTGATATTATCTCTGTGGATCCTTGCAGTAAACACTTTAAGCTTAAAGGTTTCTTTGCCAAATAAGCACAGGGCGCGGATCATTTCCATACTGAGGCGGCGGCCCGTATAGTCCGTATTCCCGATGGTATAGCTGATTTCCGAGCGGCCTGCTGCCTGATCCATGTGAAGAAGCGCTACAAATCCAACGGCTGTATCTCTGTCTGACACAAGAAAATCAGCTCTTGAAGGATCCTTTAAATAGCTGTTTCTGAACCATTCCATGTGAGCCTCTCTGGTAATGGGAACCGGATTACAATAATATCGGATCCTATCCGGCCGGCTCCTCCAGGAGACAAGCGTTTCTGTATCTCCTAACTGAATCGAACGGTACTGGAGGCGCTCCGATTCAAAATACCATTCCTTCTTCATTTTTCCCCGCCCCGCAGCCTTACTTTACCGGAAACCTCTTCCTCAACCGGTTCTCCCCTTCCTATATCACATGGGGATTTCTTTCCGATGAGCTCTTTATAATACTTCGGCTTCATGCCATATCCCGGCCGGATCACACGTATATTTTCCTCTGTAAATTCTTCTCCTTTCCGGATATCCTTTACGGCAAACACGCTCCGCCGGAACACAAGGGAGCTCCTCTCTTCCTCTGTGAGGGTGTAATCTCCCTGCCTGGCAATCATCTTTGCGCAGGTTACTTCCCGGACCATCTCTGCAAAGCCGTCCATTTCCATACTGAACTCCGAATCCGCGCTGTCTGTGCCCGGCAGCTTCACATGCTTTTCCACCACACAGGCCCCTAACGACGCGCCGACCACCGCTCCCAGGCTTCCCATGCTGTGATCCGAAAGCCCGACCGGCACGCCAAAACGCGCCCTCAGATCCGGGATGTCCCCCAGATGCATATCCTCCCATTTCGCCGGGTATTCGCTGCAGCATTTTAAAAGCACAACCCGGCTGTTACCCATGCGCCGGCATGCATCCACTGCCTCCCGGATCTCCTCCGGGCTGCCCATTCCGCAGGAAAGAATCATGGGCTTTCCCATAGAAGCCGCATACTCAATAAGCGGGATATCCACCAGCTCAAAGCTCGCAATCTTAAAAGCCCCCACACCGAGCCCCTCCAGGAAATCAACTGCCTTCCTGTCAAACGGCGTGGACAGAAAATCCACGCCGCACCGCTCACATTCCTCTTTAATCGTATTCTGCCACTCGTACGGCGTTCCGGCATGTTGGTACAGGTTATAAAGATTATACCCGTCCCACAGCCCGCCGTGGATACGGAAATATTCGTTATCGCAGTCAATTGTCATGGAATCCGCCGTATACGTCTGTATCTTCACACAATCCGCGCCGGCTTTTGCGGCCCGGCGGACGATCTCCAGCGCATATTCCAGCTTTCCTCCATGGTTGGCACTCATTTCTGCAATAAAGTACACCTCTCCCTGGCCGATTTTTTCATATAAATGAAACATTTCACATTCTCCCCTTTTCCAGAACAGCCCTGTATTTGATTTCCGCAAGCTTCCAGTCCGACAGTGTATCAATGTCCTGGACCTCTTCCTCCGGAACAATAAACGGGATCGTCCCGGGCGTAATCAGTGAACCGCACCTGCGGAACGCATCCGTTTCGCAGATGTAAAACTGCCCGCAGTCATGGTAAAGCGGCTCCAGATCCTGGCTGCGCGCGCGTTCATATTCCGGATACTGATATTTCAGCTTTCCGCCGTGGATGACAACCGCTCTCTGCGGCGGGTATCCGAAGCGCACAACCGGCATAAGCGCATCAGCCCCCCTCTCCTCCAGTTCCCGCATCGCGCGCCGCAGCTTGTCTCCTGTAACAAACGGGGCTGTCGGATACAGGCAGCACAGCCGCCCGAAGCTCCTGCCCTCCTTCTCATAGCTTTCCAGAACCTCGGCCAGGACATCCGCCGTCGTGGCATAGTCATCGCTTGCCGCGGCGCTCCTGAAAAACGGAACCTCAGCGCCGTATGACATGGCAATATCCGCTATCTCCCGGCTGTCTGTAGAAACCATGACCTTCTCAAAAATCCCGCTCCCGAGAGCGGCTTCTATACTATATGCAATAATCGGTTTTCCGCAAAAATCCCGGATATTTTTCCCAGGAATCCGTCTGCTGCCGCCCCTGGCTGTTATTATGGCGATTGATTTCATTACACTTCCTCTTCATATACAAACTGATTCAGACGGGTTTTCATTTCATGTTCCGTCTCTTTTTTTATAATCAGATCCGGGCTGTGCCCAAATACGATACAGTTATCCGGAATCACCGCATCCCTTATGAATGCATAAGCCGAAATTTCCACATTATTTCCAATCCGGCTGTTCCCGATCACACTCGACATGGGGTGCAGCGCAACATTCCGGCCGATGGACGGATAAATCCCATGGTTGTTCCCAACTGTACACCCCTGTGAGACCACAAGCCGATCCGAATATACTGCGCGCCCTAACACAGACCCCAGCGGATGATCCGCAAAAAAGATATCCGGCAGCTCCACTTCGTAAAACCAGTCCACCGAATGAAGCATCTTATTCAGATAATAGCTTTTTTCCGCCAGCTCCCTGTTCCCATCCAGAAATGCAAGCCTTGAAAGAACATAAAGGAACTGGGCATACTGCGCGCTCTGGAATGGGGAAAAATACCCCCCCCCCGAGCATCCGCGGTAATATTTATTGGTAATCCTTAAGAAACAATATTCCAGTTTTCCCAATACTCTCTCCATATACGGATCCACCAGTTCTGCGCAGTTAAATAAAGAAAGCTGCCTGTTTGCCAGCACACATAGTCCATCCCTTGAAACCGCCAGCTCCAGTCCCATAAACCGGCCTCCCTCCATAATTCTTATCCTTTATTTCCGAAAATAGCGCATCACCTTCCTGACCGCCCGGATCACGCCTTCCACATCCTCATCCGACATCCCATAATACAGCGGGATCGTGATCAGCCGCTCATAAAGCGCCTCCGCATTCGGGCACAGCCCCTTTTTATACCCCAGCCTCTGATAATGGGGAAAATAATACACAGGTATGTAATGCACATTACAGCCAACATTTTCAGCCTCCAGGGCGTCGTATACTGTCTTCCGGTCCGTTTTGAGAAAATCCAGGTTTACGTTCAGCAGATATAAGTGCCGCACTGTGTCAGACTCCGGTATCTCCTTCTGTACGGTAATCTCCTCCATCTCCCCAAACGCCTGATCATAGCGCGCTGCAATCTCCCTGCGCCTCTCCGCAAAACGCCCGATTTTGTCTAACTGGCTCAAAAGGAGCGCGGCCTGGATATCGGTCATACGGTAATTCAGTCCCAGATCAATCTGCTCATAATACCAGCCGCCCTCCGGCGCGCGCTCCATCCACTCCTGATTTCTCGTAATCCCATGCGCCCGGAACAGGAGCAGCTTTTTATAATATTCCTCATTGTCTGTCATCACCGCCCCGCCCTCGCCCGCGGTCACAGTCTTTACCGGGTGGAAGCTGAAGGTCGTCAGATCCGCAATCCCGCCCACCGGCTGCCCGCTGTATACTGTCCCAATGGAATGCGCCGCGTCCTCAATCAATACTAGGCTGTGAGCCCTGCAAATCTCCCGGATTTCCTTAAGCTTCACCGCCTGTCCTGTAAAATCAACCGCAACCACAGCCTTTGTACGGGGCGTGATGTTTCTCTCTATTTCCTTTGGGGAAATATTCCACGTTTCCGGGCCGATATCAGCAAACACCGGCTTCGCGCCGCAATACAGCGCGCAGTTTGCCGAGGCCGCAAAGGTGATTGGCGTGGTGATCACCTCGTCCCCCTCTCCAATCCCGGCCGCTATACACGCCGCGTGCAGGGCCGCCGTCCCGTTGCTGAGAAGTACAGCATGCCTCGCGCCCGTTAATCCGCACAGCCGGCTTTCCGTCTCCCCGACCTTTGGCCCGCATGTTAAAAAGTCCCCCTTCAGTACCTCTGCGACCGCCTGAATATCCGCCTCGTCGATATACTGGCGGCCATAGCTGATTTTCTTTCCCAATTCCGGTTTTCCGCCGAATAATGCCAGCTTCTCCATCGTTTTCCTCCTGTTTTTTATTATATACTCCTGGGAGCGCAGTATTCTTATGATTCATGCCTGTCCAGATCTGTTTTTAACAGCTTCCTGATCGCTTCCACGTCCAGCCACTGTGTATTCGTCCCGGAGCTGTACTCAAACTCCGGCTCTGCCGGTTTTCCTCCCGGGATGATATCCTTCATCCCCCACCAGTCATAATGCGGATAGACGATATAGTGCCTGTCGTACTCATAGGTGTGAAGGGAATCCTCCCGTGTCACCATGATCTCATGCAGCTTCTCCCCCTCCCGGATCCCGACCTCCGGCATCCGGCAACCCGGCAGCATGGCCTGCGCCAGATCCGTGATTTTAAAGGAAGGGATTTTGGAGATGAAGGTCTCGCCTCCCCTGGCTTCTCCAAGCGCCTTCAGCACCAGCTTCACGCCTTCCTCCAAGCTGATCCAGAAACGTGTCATACGGTAATCCGTAATCGGGAGTTCATTTCCCCCATGATCAATGATATTTTGGAAAAACGGGATCACAGATCCCCTGCTCCCGGCCACATTGCCGTAACGGATCACGGCAAAACACGTCCCGTCCTTCCCGGAATAGGCATTTGCCGCTGTAAACAGCTTGTCTGAAACCAGCTTCGTGCCGCCGTAGAGGTTGATTGGGTTCACCGCCTTGTCCGTAGACAGGGCGACCACCTTTTTCACCCCGGCGTCCAGGGCGGCGTTGATCACATTCATGGCTCCGTTTACGTTGGTCTTGATGGCCTCATTCGGGTTATACTCGCAGGCCGGCACCTGCTTTAAGGCCGCGGCATGGATCACATAATCCACATCCGCCATGGCCCTTGCAAGCCGGCTCCCGTCGCGGACGTCGCCAATAAAAAAACGGAGCGCATCCGCATGCTCCCGATACCGGTTGTTCATATGAAACTGCTTGAATTCATCCCTGGAATAAATGATGATTTTCTTTGGCTTATAGTGTTTTAAGGCATAGTCTGTGAAATGATGTCCAAAGGATCCTGTGCCTCCTGTAATCAGTATGGTTTTGTTGTTTAACATATTGTATCCTCCGTTTTTTCTAATATTTTAATACGGTTCTTTCACATTATTTTTTAATTATTATATTTCTAAAATCAAGCCCATAATATCGAACGCTGGCATATATCACACAGCTAAGTAATATAATTTTTAATGTAATACAATAAGTAAAGCTGATGTTATGGATCACTCTGCTGATGAACAAGAGCAATAGCACTGCCATAATGTAAATTATATCTTTTTTTATGTAATATCTGTTATACTTTCTTTTATCAATCTGATTATACAATAACCCGACAACAAACAGTTGGCCTGAAAAAACAGCCCATCCCAGTCCCCCCTCTCCTAAAAATTTTATCAATATACATGTAAATACAACTTCTGTTGCCAATCCCATTAAATTTGATGGAAATAAAACATGGGTTTTATTTTCAACAATAATCAAATTTACAATCTGGCCTTTTAAAACTGAGACGAGATAGCCAATCGATAATACCTGAACTATTTTCCATATACCCCAGTATTCTTGCGGTAAAAACAAAAGTGTTAATTCCCTGATAAATAATCCACATCCAAAACAAAAAAAACCGCCAATAACCATCATATAATTCTTGATTTTTTTACAAAACAATGGATATTCTATATCTCCTGTTCTCCCATATATTTCCGGTTCCAACGATAGAGAAATGGATTGTGTAACCATTCCAATTGCACTAGAAACAGATGTTCCTAATGAGTAAACTCCTACCTGGGATAATGACAGCATCTTATTAATAATAATATTCATAATCATAGGTTCTGAAACCTGAGTTAAATCTGCCGGCATAATAGGAAGCGAAAACTTTAACGCTGAAATAAGCCTGATTCTCCTTATTTTCCATTTAGAATTCTTTAACATATATATAATAAAAATCATACCTGTTATAAATGAAGCAATCAGATCAGAATAATATCTTCCCATTATCCCGGTATTTTTATAAATCACAAAATATAATCCACATCCATATATTAAAACTGTTTTAACAAAAACCAATAACAAATAATATATACTTTCGCCTTTTACACGGAATGTCCGCATTGGAATAATTTCCAAACTATTAAAAAACTGAGCGGCCACTGCAAAAAACATATATGGATAATATGGAATTGACTTTTCAAATAATTTCCATATTCTTTCCCCGCCAAAGTACACTATAAAAGAGAAAAAGAAATTCCAAATCACCAAAAACCAATATATCGTTCCATTGAATTCTCCCTTATCGTGTGCCTCTCCATAAAAGCGTAAATAGTATGCGTTTAATCCCATTGCTGAGCCTATAGACATTACCGTTGTTATGCTTAATGTAATAGCATATATTCCCTGTTCAGCAGGAGATAAATGATATGCATAGACCGGTATAATAAGCATTGCACATATTTTAGGGATTAACATCGACAAAATATATAAGATTGTACTTCTATAATATTTTTTATTCACTTTTCCTTTATTCCCTGTATGCCAACTCCTGAATCTTCTTTACCATATTTTCTTTTGATACATCGCCCAGTATTTTTTCCCTGGTTTCTTGAAGAAATTTTTGAAAATCATCTGGTTTTTTGATCATACAATCATATATTTGTTGAAACTGATCTATATTTGATATATAACATGCTTCTATACCTTTATAATTATCACGGCCTTCTGTATACCGGAAACAAGGTTTTAAATAGTATATTGCTTCTAAAAATACCGTAGAATAGCATGTCAAAATAAAATCCACCCTATGTAACAATTCATCAATAGTTTCACTTTCTTTTGAAATCTCCAAAATATATCTGCCTTTATATTTTCTTTTCATGCCTGATGTCGGATGATATCTTATAATAAATTTCATAGACCATTTCTCACATATCTCATTAGAAAGCCCAATCAATTCATCATTAAATGATTTCTCAACCGGACCATCCAAAATAACTGCAAATATTTTTTTATCACAATTATTCTTTGTTTCTGCATTTTTCCCAATCGTCTGCGGCATTCCTACCACTACTATTTTTTCTGGCGGAACACCGGATTCTGTTGCGATTTTTTTGCTCCATTTACTGTTAGCCAAAAAATACTCAGCTTGCAGCTCCTCAAAACAAATACTCCCTTTTGGAAAATATCCGTGCTGAAATGTTGCTGTATGAATTTTCTTTTTCGATCTTTGTATTAAAATCGAATTATGAACCGGAAGATCAAAATATACAACTAATAGAGAGGCCCTTTCCATATCTATGATTTTTTCTAAACGTGCTGCTTCTGAAGCGCCCCTTGCCAACCTGGCGAGCAAATCAATTTTGAAAAGTAGTGGCATCTTTAAACTTCTTATCTGCCAAATCCATACTATTATATAAAAATAAAAATATACATTTCCGGCCTGAATTCGTTTATTCTTTTTAGAAGGACATATTATTATTTTTTTATTCGCAAATGATTCAGTAATATGAAAAAAAGCCTGTATATGATCTTTCCTTTTACACATATGACTGTCAAACAAGAAAACTATATCCGCACTTTCCCCTGTCACTGTGTATTTAAAATTGAACATTACAGCGCATAAATTTTTTATACATTCCTTTATAGTTATCTTATTATTACTAATTATTTCCAAGACAAGAGCTGAACCAATCTTGATTCTATCCATCTTCCAGAAATAATATCCATTCAATAAATCTACATATTTACTATCCATGTTCTTTAAGCTCCCAATATTTTTTCAATATCTTTCTAAATACTACTTTATACAGGGATGGAGTTAATATTTTAAATGTATTATTAAAGTATTCCCTTACAAAACGCTCATTCTTTATAGCAATATCCTTGCTTTTATCGTTATATGTTTTTAAATACTTATTTACCTCCAGTGACGAATTTCTCATTAATGCAATATTATTTGATGTACTTTTATAATTTCTGTTATGTGAATATAATTTTTCATAATTGAAAACAAATTTGATATTATCTGATAATAAAAGTACCCAAAGAAAATAGTCATCTGCCCCATTCGTTCTAACGATATTACTAATCCAGAATGAAGGAATACAATCTCTCCTTATTATGCATTGTCCAGGTGAAATTATTTCATTCCACAAAGCATAACTCTTAATATTCCCTGTCATCTCTAATGCTTTTGCAGATGTATAAATGGGAAGTTTTCTTTTAAAACTATTATCGATCCCGTTGCACACAACAACTCCATTATCTTTAATCAATGTTAATTGTGAATAAAAGTACTCTACTGCTATGCTGTCATCCTGATCTAAAAATACGATATAATTTCCTGTTGACGCCTTCAAACCTCTGCATCTCGAATAATGTATTCCTCTGTTTTTATCATTTTTAATATAAATCACTTCAATATTGGAAGAGCTGCTTTTCTTATCAATTATTACTGATTCTTCAGGGCTGTCATTTATAATAATAATTTCAAAATATACATTAAAATGCTTTAAACAACATTGTATAGATTCATTTAACATTCTATATAAATCAGATAAATATTTCTTTCCAAAATATATTGGTATAATGATAGATACTTTATTCATTTTTTACCTCTATATCCTATTATTTCATTATCTATTGTTTCTAAATGAAGTTTTAATAATGCAAAAACAATCATCATATTTTGCCATAAAAAAATACTATACAGAGAAGGAAGAAAAAAAGCGCAACATAAAGTGGCTAAAGAAATTGCCAGTCCAATTGAACATCTTTTTTTCCATGATAAAAAAAACGGCATTAATAATGACGTTCCAATTGTTAATAATCCTATGATACCATAGTCACTTAATATATCTAAAAAGGCATTATGTGACTGTAAATTAATACGCGCCCCATACTCCATTCCCAAGGCCAGCATACTATTTGTCCCACGTCCTGTAATAGGGCTTGTAAGAAATATCTTTACTGCTGTAAACCATAAATTCAACCTTAAGCTATTACTTCCATCATAAAAATTTCTAACATTAAATCTCGATGTTATAAAATCGGGTAAAAATACAACAAAGCTTATTATAAAAAGACAAAGTAAAATGTTTAATACCACAAAATATCTTGTTTTTTTTAGTCTGTTTTCATAAAAATGAATAATAAAGCAAGCTATAACTGATGAAATAAATGCTCCGCGAGAGCCCGTAAACAATATGCCTGCCAAAGGAATTAAACAAAAAAATATATCCCGGCATTTAAATCTGTTTAACTCACAGTGATAGAAATTGATTATTAATGGAACTATAAGAGAGGCCGCTAAAAAATTAGGATCCATTTGTTGACCCGCAAATGTAACAGTATATCTGTTTGGATCCTTTTCCAGATTAAATCTCTGTACCGCCATCTGTAAGACGATAAAGTAACTGGATACAACATACATCTTTAATATAAACCGAAGCTCAAAGGGTTTAAATTTATAGCTGGAAAATATTATAAAAACCAATACCGCCACTACAAAATAGAAAAATATTTTTAATGTTCCTGTATACTGTGCTATAAAAATATAGCTCACAATCACATATATAAGAAATAATAAACATAAAATATATACGCTTTTATAATGGTTTCCATTTGTTTTTCCTCTTATCAATGCCCAAAGAGAAAATATACAATATAAAGGAGCCATATGCCCAATTATATACCAGCCAAAAGGATTAAAAAGAATTCCAAAAAAAGAGATGGAAAAAATAACTGTCTGCAAATCAATATGAGCCGTTCTTTTCATCTTATCCCCTGTACACATCCAATAATATATCCGCCTGTCTGTTTAACTCATAGCCTCTTGCTGCAAAAGCATGTCTGATAAAGCCTTCTTCTCTTCTATCTGTCATATTACATTTCATAATTTCATCAGCCCATTGTTTCGGATGATCAACTGGCAAAAATTTTACATCCTCAATAACTTTTGTTTCTGGAGACATCTTATCAGAGAAAACGCATTTAACACCTGACGCCTGAGCTTCTATAGCTGTAAAACTCAATCCCTCATAAAAAGACGTCATACAAAATACATCAAATACAGAATACCATTTTTCTACATCCTCTCTTTGTCCTAAAAACAAAATTTTGGACTTTAAACCTAATTGATAAACATATTTTCTCAATTTTTCTTTCAATTCTCCTGTACCGGCAATAATCAAAAAAGCGTTTTCGCATCTACTTGCAATAATAAAGAATACATCAATTAAAAAAAATAAATTTTTTTGCTCCGTGAGCCGTCCCACGTTTCCAATTACAAATTTATTCTCCAACCTTAATTCCTTTCGTATATTGTCTCTTATATCCTGATTGTATTTATATTTTTCTGTATCTACTGCATTGTGTATTAGTTTAAATCTGTTCTGATTTATTACCTCTTCAGGATACATCCATTTGGCTGCAAGTGTACTGCATGCCAGAAAATCAGTAGCTAAATATAGAATAAGCCTTCTGTTCATTTTATGTAATATTTCTCTTGTAAGCCCTTCTGTTTTAGAATTATGAGAATGAGCTATTATTTTTTTTACTCCACATATTTTACAAACTACCAATGGCAAAATATTCGCGGCAGAAAGCATATTAATATGAACTGTTTGATAATGATTCTTACATAGTAGCTTATACAGTTTTATGATAAAGCCGACAGCATTTTTTTTGATGTCCGGAAGGTAAAATATGTTTCCACCCATTTTTTTTATCTCATCTTCATATGCAAGGTGCTCATACATACAAACAAAGTCATATTGTATTCCAAAAGGCTTCAATATCCTATAATAATTCATCACAAAGCTTTCTATCCCTCCCGGCAAAAACGAAACTCCAATTTGCAATATTCTCAATAAAATCCCCCCTTATTCTGCAGATACCAAGCCTCCCAATGTTCCAATCCCATAACTCAAATGTAAAACAAAAAATAACAAAGGCAGCGCCAAAAACAAAACCGTTCTTTTTTCTTCCTTTACACAAGCCGCTGCCGTCATCAAAAGCGTAACCAGCACATAGCATCCCCACATTACAGCCGCTATCTGCCAGACTCCAAAAAAAGCCAGCGCAGAGGTCGCCATAACTGCAAAAACAAAAAGGAATGGGATCATATGATACCACGAAATACATCCCGGACATATTTTTACTGTTTTTCCGATCCAATAGCCGTTCCTGTTCTTCTGGGCGCTCAGCTTTTTGAAACTGGGCCTTGTCTCCCTGTATGATACGATATCCGGATTATAATAAAACCTGTATCCTTCTTTCCGCATCCTGTAATGCATTTCATTATCTTCTGTCCTGTAAAGCTGTTCATTAAAACCACCTGTCTTTTCAAATACCTCGCGGCGGTATGCCCCAAATGCTAATGTATCCACGAATCCCGGTCTGTCCTGATGCCTGAATGCCGCAATACTTCCCCCAAACATCGAATTTTCCGCTGCATTCAGGACAGCGCTCCACGGTGTCTCATCCGGAATATAGTTTTTCACTTTCCCGCCGCAGATATCACAGCCGCTGAGAATACACTGTATATTCTTTTCTATAAAATCCGGAGGAACCGACGCATGCGCATCCAAACGTATGATGACATCGCCCCTAGCCTCTGATAAAGCGACATTCCATCCGCTCGCCTGAATCATCTTAGGATTATCCAGACATACGACCCTCTTAAAATCACTTGCAGAGGCGAATTCCCGCATCACAAGCCTGGTTTTATCTGTGCTGATTCCGTCAACCAGAATGACTTCTGTTTTCTTATGATCATAGAGCTGATCTTCCAGATTTTTCAGAAGCACAGGGAGGGATCGCTCCTCATTTAACGCTATGATAATTATTGATACCTCTAAATAATCCAATTCTTCCCCTCTCTGCATGTTTATGTATGCGCCACCAACTGTGCGCACAGCTACTTCGCCAGGACCGCTGCCACAGTCTTAAGCATAATTCCCGTATCCTTCCAAAAGCTGAAATTTTCAATTGCCCGTAAATTATATTTCATTTTTTCCGGCAGGATCTGCTCAATATAAATCTTATCCGTATTGCCGCCTGCGCCAAGCAGCCTGCTCTCATCCCTGTAGCAGATACTTGCCTCTGATGTCACGCCTGCCGGGAGGAGAAGCGTTGCAAACATCTCCTTCTTATAATGTTTTACATATTCCGTCGCTTCCGGGCGCGTTCCGACAAAGGTCATTTCACCTTTCCAGATGTTAATTAGCTGCGGTATCTCATCCAGTCTGTATCTCCGGAGTGTTCTTCCTATTCGTGTAATCCGCCTGTCCCCCCTGACTGTAATCAATCCGCCTTTTTTATCAGCGCTCTGAACCATGGTCCGAAACTTATAAATGCAAAATCTCCTCCCGTACTGTGTTACTCTCTCCTGTGTATAAAAAACCGGGCCTTTGGAATCGCATTTGACCATAACCGCCAGACATAAAAAAAGCGGCGCAAAAAGCGCCAGCATAACAGAAGAAACTGTAAAATCAAATATCCGTTTTAACACAAGTTCCGGCTGGCGTCTGCCCAGCAAAAGATAGTAATGCCGGATTTCCTCTGTCCGCATAAACTCCGGCAGTTCCTCCCATTTACAAAGTATCATGCGCTCCTCCGGCCAGCTTAAAATAACATTTCTGAAACACATTGGTTACCCATCCGGCCTGTTCGTCTGATAAACAGGTGTGAAGAGGCAGCGTAATTTCATTTTCAAACTGATGGTATGCGTTCGGATAATCCTGAATGTCAAATCCCAAATTCTTATATGCTGTATGCATGGGAAGCGGTTTGTAATGGACATTGGCCGCCACGCCCATCTCCGCCATATCCGTGATCAGGCTGTTGCGGAATTCCTGTCCCTTTCCCAAAAGACGGACCATACACAGATGCCGGCTGGAATGATAATGATCCGCATCGTGCTTCAGGATCTCCACCGGCAAATCTGACAGGGCCTGTTCATAGTGTGTCAGAATCTCCTTTCTCCTCCCCAGCATTTCTGTATAACGCTTTAGCTGAGCCATACCGATCCCCGCGGCAATATCTGTCATATTGCATTTATACGCAAGTGAAACAATATCATATTCCCAGTCTCCCGGTTTTATTTTTGCGAGCGCATCCTTGCTCTGACCATGTAAGGACAACAGCATAAACTGATGATACATCCAATCATTATCAACTCCCGGAATCTCTCTCCACACCAATGCGCCGCCTTCTGCCGTCGTCAGATTTTTAACCGCATGAAAAGAAAAGCTCGTAAAATCCGCCGCCTCGCCGCAATTTTTCCCCATTCTCGTTGCGCCAAAAGCATGGGCCGCATCGGCAATCACTATAACGCGCCCGAACGCGCCCTGGAGCTCATTGCCTGCATGAAACTTATGCTTTTTATTTTTGACGATCTCAAAAATCCGATCATAATCACACATCACGCCTCCGATGTCCACCGGAATAATTGCCTTCGTTCTTTCCGTAACCGCTGCCTCCAGCTTATCATAATCCATTTCATATGAACCCGGGGCCGTATCGATCAGCACCGGCTTAGCTCCCACATGGTATATCACGCTGGCGCTGGCTGAATACGTATAAGCGCTGGTTATCACCTCGTCCCCAGGGCCAATTCCCAGAAAATGGAGAGCCAGCTCCATACAGGCCGTAGCGGAATTTAAGCATACCGCTCTGGGCGCATGGACAAAGGACGCGATATTTCGCTCAAACTCTTTAGTCTTTGGTCCTGTTGTAATCCATCCTGAGAGAAGCGCTTCCTGAACCTCATAAATTTCTGCCTCTGTAATATCCGGCGGTGAAAATGGAACCTTTAACATGTGAATCCTCCTCTTTTAAAAATAGCCTCTTTTTCCGTAACAGTTCAGACAAACTGAACCATTACCTTTTATCCCCTGTTTTGTTGCTCCCTAACCGTATTGTTTATCCTGTCTGAACCGTAATGCCTCAGACCCGCCCGGAATGTTACGGTTCAAGCAGGTTCCGAACGTTATTTCTTAATCATTGAAACACCTTCTCTTTGTCTCCTGCCAGCCGTATCTCCAGAAGCGCGGTCTCTGCCTTCCTTCTCACCATGACAACCTTAACCTCACTGTCCCCCTCCATCCGCAGTCCCGCCATTCCTCTCAAGTCCAAACAGTACAGTCTGTTCCCGGCGGCCCATGGTCACACGCACCACCGCATAACGCTTATGGAGGTTGATCCTCTCTATCTGCTTCTCAAACGCCTTCAGGGGACCCCGGATCCTCCAGCCATCCCCTGTATCCCCGGGCTGCACTGAGCTCAGCCTCACCAGCCAGCGCTTCCCGGGATCCGGGGAAGCGTCTTCCTCCTGTTCCATCCGGCAGATGGTTTTCAGGAAATCTTCTTCCCCTTCCTCCACTGCCGTAAATTCATACCGCCCGTTCCCTAAAAGCCTGGCATAGCCCGGCGTTTCCTTCAGCTTCAGAAACAGTTCCTCCGGCTGCATGGTTTCTACAAACACATAGCCCGGGAAAAGCGACCTCACCTGCGTCTCCCATTTCCCTCCCAGCCGCTTAAGCCATTCGGCCCTGATAATAAAGCAGTCGTAAAAGCGATCCCTGCCCGGAAGAGAGTTTAACCGGAGGCGCAGATCCTCCTCTTTTCCAGTCATGGTCTGGATGACATACCACATAGCGTTTCCCACACTCCTTTTGCAATTGGGTGACAGCTCAGACAACTTAAACTGCTACGGCATCTGCCCATAAAAAGCTCTTCGCGGCGGGGCGGACGTCTGCTTGCCGCGTTTTCGCACAGTCAGCGGAACAGGTGCGCAGACCTGTCTGAACTGCCACAAAATGGGGAGCCGCACAAAAAAGCTCAGGCTTCGCCATCTTTGCAGAACAAAACGTCTCCAAAGCCTGCCCGGAAATCTTTGCGACTGCCTCCCTGTATTCCCATTCCCGCGCCCTGTTTCAGTATGGAATGGAAATACGGGGTTGTAAGACGCAGCGCTCAAACGTCCCCTTCATATGTGGATACGGCCAGCCTGCATGCCTCCATAGCTGTACAGCCTGTTTCCCTATCCCTGTCGTATTTCTTGCATGATTTCGTTGTCTTATATCAATGTTTCATTTCATAATTAAAGGCACAATCATTCATTTATATGAACTTCCTGTACCGCAATCCCGGCCCAGATGACAGCCTTCCTGCGCGCCAGGGGAACCTCCAGCCTGGCAAACCGCCTGTGCCAGTCGATCTTAAGAATCTGTTCCGCCCTGTCCTTTAACGGCCCGCGCACAAACCGATCCCTCCCGCTCTTCCGGTCCCGGTAGCCATAGGATATCGGCAGGATGCGCCGCTGCCCGCAAAGCTCCCTCAGGCGTTCTTCCTCTTCCCCATAAACCGGAATCAGCCAGCCCGGCTCCTCCATGGGCCTGTAAAGTCCCGTTCCCGCATACCGCCCAAGCTCAGCCGACAAAAGCTCCGGCCGGCTGCTTTCTAAAAAGACATAGCCAGGAAACATCATGCGTATCACCGGCTTCCAGGCCCCGCCCGAACGCCACAGTCGCTCGCAGCGGAACAAAAAGGCATCCTCCATCGCCTTCGGGGACACAGCCCTGCGGCAGGCGCGAAGAACCGTTTCCTCCTTCCCGCTTTGGCACTGAAGCACATACCACATCAGAACCCACTCCTTTCCCCCATACTATCCCTGACCGGGGATTTCGTAGAATACGTGATTCTACGAAAAAAGAAGTTTGAAAATTTCAATTAAAATCTGATATTTTGATCTGGAAATAGAAATTAAGAAATTCATAAAGATATGAATTGATATTTTTAAACATTTATGATAGAAAATCCCATTGAAATAACCGGGAAAGCGTAGTATAATGGATAAAAATTTCTTAGAATCACGTATTCCACGAAATGAGCCCGCCCCTGTTTTTTATAGTAAATGACGTTAATTCTTTCCGTTTGACTCTAGGAAAAAGAGCATAAAGTAGCAAGCTTGTCATTGGGCTT
>NZ_CALPCY010000020.1:0-81828 GCF_943193115.1 Otoolea muris | reverse complement strand
CTTTTGAACTGCTCTTTTTTCCCGAAATTCCTTAACTTTTAACGGCCTTACCCTACTTCGGATATGGGGGATTATCGCTAGTTGAGCCTGATATATCGCCCCATGTTGTCATACTATTTTTACTATTATTTTATTTTCATTACATTTTTTGTGTTGTATTCATTGATTTTCAAGCAATAGAATGTTATAGTAATAGAAGTATTTGAGGATACTCGGTACCCGGGCGTGCAACTATGACTATGAATAAACATGTAAATTATTTTCTAAATATACATTTTATTCTCCCCACTCCCCCTCCAGAATTTATGTATCGCCCTGCGCGGCACTGTGCCGCCACCCATTTTCCGTTACTGTATTTGTTTCCGGCTAATATACCGCCAAAGACCTACCGCCATTCCTTTCCTCTATATAAGCTACAGAACAACAGTAACCAAAATACTTTTAACCGCGTCCCACAAAGCGCTGCCTTCCGTTGGTTCCTGTAAACCGCAGGTCTCAAATAAGCAGGACCGCAGCAGTTCACATAACAACACAACCATTTATATTTAAAGAACTCTGACAGGATTTATTAACATATAGTATTTCAAGCATAACAATTACACTGACTACAGTGACAACCACGCAAAACCAAAATCCATCGCCTCTGCGGCGGGCAGCAGAGCATCAAGCTTATAACGCTGCATACCAGCGGGGGCATATGACCCTCACGGCAGTCGCCAAATGTGCATGCAGGCATGTCCACTTGACTCGTTGCCCGCGGGAATCAAAGACTACTTTTATCAGAAAGGAAGGCCATCTATGACAAATTCTCCTACGGCCGGCGAACCTCCGGAACGCAACGCACTGTATGTACAAAATGACCCCCCTGGCCGCGCTGTTTCTGTATCAATTTCTGATATCCATACCTCCGAATCTGTCCCCCGGAGATCAGACAAAGCGGTCAATACAAATAAAGCAGCCAATACAAATAAAGTAACCAATACAAACAAAGTAACCAATACAAACAAAGCAGCCAATACAAATAAAATAACCAATACAAACAAAGCAGCCAATACAAATAAAATAACCAATACAAATAAAGTAACCACTATAAACAATATAACCAGTACAAATGATATAACCAATTTAAATAATACCGCCAAAGCCGATATACCAGATGCCATCGATAAGACGGGCAGAACCGGAAAACCGTGCAGGCCAGGCAGGCCAAAGAAAACCGATATGGCGCATGAAACCAATAAGCCAGGCGCCTCAGACAAGGCTCCGAGGGAGCCTCCCCAGATAAATGAATTCGAGTTCCACCTCTCAGCGCGGAACCTGTCGGATAACACGATTGTTTCCTATAGTTATGCAATCCGGCAATTTTTCAAGCTGTACGGGGAAATTACCCATTCCAATTTAAAGCTGTATAAACTATTTCTGATTGAGCATTACAAACCCATGACGGTAAATCTCCGCATCCGGGCACTGAATTCCTATATTGAGTATTTTCAAATCAATTCCGGCCGTATTTTAAGGGTGCGCGTTCAGCAGAAAAATTATCTTGATAATGTGATCAGCGAAGCGGATTATGAATATCTGAAAAACTGCCTTTTACGCGATCAAAAGTACCTGTATTACTATATCATACGCTTCATGGCAGCCACCGGAGCCCGGGTCAGCGAAGTTGTCCAGTTTACGGCTGAGGATATTTTTGCCGGACATAAGGATATCTACTCCAAAGATAATAAAATCCGGCGCATCTATGTTCCGAAGATGCTTCAGAAGGATACCCTGCTGTGGATGAAATCCATTTCCCTGGAAAAGGGCTATATCTTCCTGAACCGTTATGGGAAACCGATCAAACCTGGCGGAATCCGGTATCAGCTCAGAAATCTGGCACACTTATATGGGCTGAACCCGGATGTCGTTCATCCTCACTCCTTCCGCCACCGGTTTGCCAAGAGCTTCATTGAAAAATGCGGCGATCTGTCTCTGCTCTCGGATCTGCTGGGGCACAAAAATCTGGAAACTACCCGGATTTACCTGCGCCGTTCCAGCACAGAGCAGTATGAGATTATTAATAAAGTAGTAGACTGGTAACAGGCTGTTCCAAAGGCGCGTCCTGTCCCGCTTCTGACATAGCCGCCTGTTGTGCGCCGCTGCGCTGTCAAAACTTCCATCCGGCAGAACACATTTTTGAACATATTTTTCAAATCGCACGAAGTAAGGAATTGTAAATAAATACCGATATTGCCTGTCTTTTCTCCGATAGCGCCGCCCAAAAATCAGTTACACAGTCCGCTATGCGCCTGATTTTTGGGCAGCACTCCCGAAGAAAAATCCAGCGCGTATTCAGCAGTTATTTATTTACAATTTCTAACCGTTCAGACCACAGGAACTGTTGCCGCCCGAATACGGAGCGCCACTTACAAATGAAAAAATTTTTATAATGAGAAATACAAATGAGGAACACTTATGAACAATACAACAGAACGAGCGCCCAGCGAAGCCGCGCTTTCTTCGATTGAAGACTTCAGGCGTTTTCTGGAGATGCAGGGACGCGCTTACAAGACGATCAGCCTTTACACCCGCTCTGCCATCCTTTTTTACTCGCTTTATGAAGAATTGAATATCGTAAATTTGAAATTATACCGGGAGTTTCTGTTAGAAAACTATCCTGTCAATACCGTCAACACCCGGATCTATGGCATGAACCGCTATTTAGATTATCTGCGGCAGGCCGATCAGATCCCGGATTCGCTTATCTACCATGTCTATGCAGCCGGGGCCGGAACCCCTTCTTCTTCTCCCGCTCCGGTCAGGGCCTCTAAAAATGGAATCTACCGTCTGCAGCCCGTGATTGAACAGCACCGCTGTTACCTTGATACCGTAATCTCTCAGCGGGACTATGAAAAGCTGAAGCGCTGTTTAAAGAGGGACGGAAACCTGTACTGGTATTTTGTCATCCGCTTTCTGGGCGCTACGGGCGCCAGGGTCAGCGAGCTCTTACAGATCAAGGCAGAGGATCTGAAGCTTGGTTACCTGGATCTCTACACAAAGGGCGGAAAAATACGCCGCCTGTACTTTCCGCGCAGCCTCTGCAGCGAGGCCATCCCATTCTACAGGGAACGCGGCATACGGAGCGGGTATATTTTTTTAAACCGGCATGGCCAGCTCATCACCCCCAGGGGAATCGAATTCCAGTTAAAAGCCTTTGCCAAACGCTACCATATCGACCCGGATACCGTGTATCCCCACTCCTTCCGGCACCGGTTTGCGAAAAATTTTTTAAAACGCTTCAATGACCTGTCTCTCCTGGCTGACTTAATGGGCCATGACAGCATTGAGACAACGCGCGTCTATTTAACACAGACCAGCCATGAACAGAAAGCCCTGCTCGACCGCATCATCACCTGGTAAACGGCAGGGGGAGCTGGGTACTGATCGGCGGCAGGCGCCAAATATGCAGGCAGACATTCAGGCCCGGCTTTCTGCCTGCGGGAATATAGCCCAGAAAATATAGCCCATAAGCTGCCAAAACCATGCAGGCCGCTTCTTTCCCGGACGCACAAAAACGGATGACGCGAAAAGCTGCGCCGCAGCTTCGCATCATCCGCCTGCCTGAACATAAACTATATGAAACGCCTCAAAGCACTTTGCTCAAAAACGTCTTCAATCTCTCATTCTTTGGATGTTCAAAAAATTCCTTCGGCTCGTTTTCTTCCACGAAATTTCCGCCGTCCATAAACATGACGCGCGTCGCCACCTCTTTGGCAAAGCCCATCTCGTGCGTCACAACGACCATGGTCATCCGCTCTCTCGCCAGATCGCGCATGACGTTTAACACCTCGCCGACCATTTCCGGATCCAGGGCGGAGGTCGGCTCGTCAAACAGCATTACATCCGGCTTCATGCACAGGGCGCGCACGATCGCGATGCGCTGCTTCTGCCCACCGGAGAGCTGGCTCGGATAGGAATCCGCGCGATCCTTAAGGCCCACCCGATCGAGCAGGGCCAGGGCTTCGGCCTCAATCTCATCCTTTTTCTTTCCCTGAAGCTTGATCGGGGCCAGGGTGAGATTTTCCATCACAGTCATGTGCGGGAACAGGTTAAACTGCTGAAACACCATGCCCATCTTCTGCCGGTGCATGTTGATATCCGACTTTTTGTCCGTGATATCCGCGCCTTCAAACAGGATCTGTCCTCCGGTCGGCTCTTCTAGGAGGTTTAAGCAGCGCAGGAACGTACTCTTTCCGGAACCGGAGGCCCCAATGACGCATACCACATCGCCTTTGTAGATGTCAACCGTCACCCCCTCAAGAACCATATTGCTGCCAAAGCATTTTTTCAAATCCCTTACCTGGATCAAAGGTTCCTCAAATCTGTCAGCGCTCACTCTGCCTCAGCCTCCTCTCCAGCATCTGGATCAGCTTTGTAAATATAATAACCAAAATCAGATAAATCAGGGCGACCGCAAGCAGCGGCATAAACGCGTCATAAGTTCGGCTTCGTATGATATCGCCGCCCTTTGTCAGATCCTGCAGCGCGATATAGCCTGCGACAGACGTCTCTTTTAACAGGGCGATGAACTCATTGCACAGCGCGGGAAGCACGTTTTTAAATGCCTGAGGCATGATAATATACCACATCGTCTGCGCATAATTAAAGCCCAGGCTGCGGCCCGCCTCAAACTGCCCGGCGTCAATGGACATAATTCCGCTTCGGAAAATCTCTGCCACATAGGCCCCGGAGTTGATCCCGAACGCCAGAATCGCCACCAGCGATTTGTCAATCTTAACCGAACCAAATACAACGAAATAAATAATCAAAAGCTGTACCACAACCGGCGTCCCGCGGATCACGGTCAGATAAAAGTTGCAGACCAGATTTAACAATTTCAGCTTTCCCGTCTTGTCATAGGTGGAACGGACCGCGGCAATCAAAAAACCGATCAGAATACCGACAATGCCGGCGAACAGCGTCACCTTCAGGGTCACGCCAAGACCGTCCAGTATGTACTTCCAGCGATCGTCCGTTATGAAATTCAGGACAAAGCGGCTCTTAAATGTTTCCAACATGATATAAGCATCCTCTATATAACAGAAGGGCCTGCCATTTCCCAGGCCCTTCCCTTCCAGCGTCGCAACCTCCGGTCCGCCCGGACCGGGTTACTGTCCACACGCCTGAAAAACCCGCACAGCCATACGGTTTGGCGTATGAACAATCAAACCATATCCCCGGATCACCGGCCGCTCATACGGCCTGCATCACTGCCGGATTTATTCTGCCGTGATGTACTTGTCTACAATCTTCTGCAGCTCGCCGGATTCCTTCAGGCTTGCAATCGCCGCATTGATGCCGTCTAAGAGCTCCGTGTTGCCTTTCTTTACGCAGATGGCGTATTCCTCTGTCGTAAATGCCTCATCAAGGATCTTTAAGCCCTCGTTTTCAGCCACGAATACCTTTGCCGGCTCTCCGTCGATGATAACCGCGTCAATCTTATTCTGTGTTAAAGCCTGAACCGCCTCAAAACCCTTATTGTACTGCTCGATCGTGGCG
This sequence comes from Otoolea muris, assembly GCF_943193115.1. Classification (NCBI taxonomy): domain Bacteria; kingdom Bacillati; phylum Bacillota; class Clostridia; order Lachnospirales; family Lachnospiraceae; genus Otoolea; species Otoolea muris. The sequence goes on along the minus strand of NZ_CALPCY010000020.1, from coordinate 76,287 downwards.
TCCGCAATGTCGCTTGCATAGATATCGCCTGTGGTTCCAAGCTGTACGCCGATGGTCTTGCCCTCCAGATCATCCGGGCTGGCGATGTCTGCATTGTCCGCTTTTACGATAATAACCTGTGTTGCGGTTGCATAAGAATCAGAGAAATCAACACTCTGCTTTCTGTCCTCTGTCACTGTCATGCCGGCTGCGCCGAAATCCGCTTTTCCGGACTGCACCTCAGGGATAATCGAATCAAAGGCGATATCTTCCACCTCAAAATCCATGCCCATCTCTGCCGCAATCGCCGCTGCAATCTCCACATCGATTCCCACAATCTCGCCGCCGTCATGGAACTCGTACGGCGGGAACTCCGCGTTCGTCGCCATCACCAGCGTGCCCTTATTCTCGCTCTGCTCTGCCGCGCCCTCTGTCTCCCCGTTCTCTGCCTCGGCCTTTTCGGTTTCCTCTGCCTTTGTCTCAACAGCCGTCTCCTCTGCCGCCTCTGTCTCCGGAGCGCTTGTCTCGGCCGGCTTGGACGAGCAGCCCGCTAAAGATGCGGCCGCCATCATAGCTGCCAGTGCCAGTGCTGTAATCTGTTTTTTCATAATGTCTCCTCCTCTTTTTCCTATCCGCCGCCGGCTCTGTGTCCGGCATGTCATCCGGAGCACGTCTCTGCCTTCCATATTTATACAGCGAATATGAATAAATATAAATTTTATATTCCTAGAGGTATATTATAGCGTATTTTTAAAAATAATCAAGTCTTTAAAAAAAATTTTTTTGTATTTTATCCGACTGTATTTTTATACAAATCGCTGCCGCCTGTAAGGAACTGTCTCGAAATAACTTCCCTTTAGTCCGCAGGATTTTTCTTCGAGAGCGCTGCGGGGAAATCAGGCGCATAGCGGGCTATGTAACTGATTTCCCCGCAGTACTGTCGGAGAAAAAGACAAGGAATATGGGAAGTTATTTCGAGACAGTTCCTAAGCAATGACGCCGTTATTTCCCGCCCCTATGCCTTCAGGCTCTCCACCTGTCTCCCGTCCCTGCCTTCGACCACGACAATCTCCGGATTCATCTTCTGATCGCTCTCTCGGTAGCGCATCGCGTACCGTTTCGGCGGTACGCCCGTCAGCCTTTTAAAGGTCCTGATAAAATGCTCATTGCTTCTGAATCCCACCCGTTCCCCCGCCTCCTGCACCCGCATTCCCTCCCGCAAAAGCATGCGCGCTTTCAGGATACGGCAGTTGATCACATAATCAATCACACTAAAGCCAGTCCCTTCCTTAAATATATGGCACAGATGATACTTACTCATAAAAAATGCATCGGCAATCGACTGTGTTGTCAGCGGATCGGATAAATGCTCCTGTATATAGGAAAGAATCGGCGCCACCTTTGCCAGCTCCGAATTCGTGCGGCTCTTTACATCCTCTGCCTTCTCGAAATAAGAAAAACAGCTCAGCAGAAAAGAAAGAACGGCGATCGTCCGCCGGATATCATCGCCGAACCCGCTCCCAAAATCATCCATCAGTGACAGAAACTGCCTCTCCAGAGCCTCAACCTCGTCTCCCTGCAGCGTGGCAACCAGGCCCGATCGCTGTGTCCGCGACAGAAAATCACTCTGCACAGAGGAAAAGGATTTGAGCATCTCCGATGAAATATGAAACGCGATACAGCGGTACTCCTCATTCGCCACGCTCCGGTGTAAGATAGAGGAATCAATTAAAAACAACTGCCCCCGGAACAGCGGAAAAATCTCCGGCTCCAGAAAAAATACGCCCTCGCCGGCAATGCAGAAGGCGATTTCAATCTCCTCATGAAAGTGCGGCCGGGCCATCGAATAGGTGTCATTTTTACTAATATGTATTTCATATCTGCAATCAATCATTCTGCCTTATCAACTCCTGATCTGTAAGTGTGTTGTGTTACCTGGCGCAGCCCGGCATGGATGTAAACTGTAGTTGTCTCAGTTTACCCGGTATTTCCTCCCGCCTTCAACCTCATTTTCCCCGTTTCGCAAGATTCCTCATAAAATTGGCAACTTCCCTGCCATGGCGCGAATCCAGCCATGTTTTCCCTGTTTTTATTATAAATTTTACATAATCGCGGCGCTATAGTAGAAAAATGGAAGGGGAAAGCCCGGTAAGAAATGCGCAATTCACAAGATCCGTCAGTTTTATCCTCATGCAATGCAGGATTTTCACACAAATCAATGATATAAATAGAGTATGGAGTTGATGCGCAGAAACGGCCAAAAAAAGGAGTGACTGATATGAACAAACATTATGACATAATTCATTTTGAAGCATTGGGAGCGGAAGCGCATCATCTGGCAGAGGAAACAGAACGCGCAAAGGAGCGGGGCCTTCTCCCCGACACGCTCCGAACCCTCATAATTCCGGAAACGATCCAGGAGTTTCAGGAAACGCACCCGGACGGGGAGCTCCCGGATATTATTACCATAAAAACACATTCTGTGATCCCGGACGCCTGGTTATGCGGATGTAAAAAGAGTATTATCACGCGCAGCGCCGGCTATGATCACTTAGAATCCCTGGCCGGGAGAGCCAATATTGCCTCCCTGCGGAATTACTGCGTGAATTCCGTCGCGCAGACGGCTGTTAAGTTTGTCTACGCCTCCGCCGGGCTTTTGAACCATTACACCAATAACGCGGCCCTGTTTGAGCGGGGCAAGGCGCAGTCCTTTATGGAGCTCTGCCCGGCCCGGACTGCCACTGTTTACGGCGCGGGGAAAATCGGCAGGCGTATTTACGAACTTTTGGAGGCCAATGGCCTTAACGTCCAGGCTGTCGATCTCCGCGGACAGGAGCTCAAAGGCCAAGGCTGCTCCGCGATCCGTTTTGTATCAAAGGAGGCTGCGATTGGCAGCAGCGATATTATCGTAAATGCCATGAATCTGACAAAGCTTCCGGACAGCCCCTTTTATAATGTCAACTATTTTTCGGAAGACTATCTAAGCAGAGGAAAAGCAGGCGTTCTGTTTATCAACGTAACACGCGGGGAAATCGCTCCGGAGGCCGGGCTTCTTCACCTCTATGAAAAGGGTTTTCTGGGGGGAATCGGGCTGGATGTCTTCAGCTCCGAGCAGGAATTTTCCGATCTGCTGAAATTTGGGGCGGAAAGTAAGAATCCGGACGTCCAGGCGGCCAGGCGGCTTGTGGAAATGGCAAAAAACCGCACGGCCAACATCTATGTCCAGCCGCACCAGGCATTTAATTCCGATCTGGCGGCCTGTGCAAAGGCCGCAGATACCATCCGCCATCTGATTCGATGGTTTTGCAATCAAAAGCAGCGCTTTGACGAACAGTTGCCGTATTACGGAGAAACAGCCGTTTCGGTTCAGGCGGGCTGAGCAAGCCGCAAAGACAGGCGCAAAAAAGCTCTGAGAGTACATATTGCGAAAAAGGAGGAATATACGTATGGAACTGACTATGACTTCTGCTATCTGGCAGGTAATGATCGACGCGGCGGTGATGGGGACTCTGCTGCTCATCGGGCAATTTCTGCGGGCCAGGCTCCCGCTGTTTCAAAAGCTCTTAGTGCCTCCTGCCGTTCTTGCCGGCATCCTGGCCCTGGTTTTCGGGCCCAAAAGCCCATGGGAGGCGCTGCGTCTCCTGCCTCTTTCAGCTTCTTTTGGAACCTATGCAAGCGTCCTGATTGTCGTGATCTTTGCCGCGACGCCTATCGGGGACAGACCCCAGAAGGGCGCCATGTCCGGACCGAAAATCATGGGCATGTTTTTCAACATCTCCGGCATCGCCGTCCTGCAGTATGCGGTGGGCATGCTGGTAACCGTCGCCTTCCTGACAAAGCTGTACCCGGCCCTGCATGAAAGCTTTGGGCTTATGATGGCGACCGGCTTTTACGGCGGGCACGGCACCGCGGCGGCTGTCGGAAAATCGCTGGCGGATCTGGGTGTCCCGGATATGACGGATCTAGGAAATACCTGCGCCACCATTGGGATCGTGGGCGGCATTATCACTGGTATGATTATCATCAACTGGGGAACCAGAAAGGGCTACACGCATTATGTGGAAAACCCCAAGGAGCTTCCGATCGAGATGAAAACCGGCCTTGTGCCTCCGGCCAGCCAGAAGCCGTCTTCCATGGGAACCGTTGCTTCTATCTGTCTGGATCCGCTCGGCTATCATCTGGGAATCGTGCTCTTCGCCTCCTGGGCCGGCTACATGGCCTCCAAATGGTTTGCGAACTGGACGCTGGCCGCGTTTCAGTACAAGATTTCCATACCCGAATTCTGCCTCTCCCTTTTTGCAGGGCTGATCATCAATTCCCTGCTGAACCGGACCGGCGCGCAAAAGTACGTGGATCGGGGATCCATCCAGCGCATCCAGGGCTCTGCGACTGACTTTCTGATGATTTCCGGCATCGGCTCCCTGAATCTGTCGGTGGTGCTCGATTACGCATTCCCGCTGATCGTGGTCTGCCTCCTGGGCTTTGTCATCACCTGGTTCTGGTTCATTTATATAGGAGGAAAGTCCTCTGAGGAGGACTGGTTTGAGCGGAATATGATGATGTGGGGCCATGCCACAGGCGTTGCCGCCACTGGCGTTCTTCTCCAGCGGGTTGTGGATCCGGATCTCAAAAGCCGCGGGATTGAGGATTCCGGCATCGCCGATATTTTTAACCGCCCGATCATCATCGCCCTTCAGCTCATCCCGCCGATCCTGATCACCTCCATGGGAACCATGGGATCCATTGTCACCATCATCGCCTGCTTTGTGATCGTAGCCGTCATGTGGGGCGCGGCATGGATCACAAAGGGATGGGTCGCGAACCGGCCGCTTCATAAATACCGCTGAAAAACGGACCGGGGAGGCCGCCGCGCCTTCCCCGGTCCGTTTTATATATCGTAGGGATCCGAATCTCTATTTAATCTCCTGATGAAACTCCTGCAGCGATTTCACCCCAATAAGCCCGTTCTTCTTGATGCTGCGCAGCGCCTGAACCGTGGCCTTGGCAGCGGCCATATTGGTGAAATACGGAATCTTTCCTTTTACCGCCGCCTTCCTGATATAGCTGTCGTCGCCCATACCCTTTTTATCCATGGGGGTGTTGATAATCATATCGATCTTCTTATTTGTAATCTTATCCAGGATATTGGGGCGTCCCTCGTTGATCTTGGCGATCTTCTCCGCAGGAAGCCCGGCCGCAGCCATGATATCGTAGGTTCTCCCTGTGCCCATGAGCTTAAAGCCGCACTCATGGAAACCCATGGCCACCTCAATCAGCTCCGGCTTATCCTTGTCGCTGACGCTGAGCAGCACGGTTCCTGTATTCGGAAGCCTTGTCTGCGTCGCCTCGCGCGCCTTGTAAATCGCCTCGCCCAGATTGGAGGACATACCCAGCACCTCGCCTGTAGAGCGCATCTCCGGCCCGAGCACCGGATCCACCTCGGGGAACATCTTAAACGGGAATACCGGAACCTTCACCCCGTAATGCGGAATCTTCTTTTCCTCCAGTCCCGGCACCGGGGACGGCCTGCCTGTCAGATGGGCGGTCATGATATCCGTCGCCAGCTTGACCATCTTGATATTGCACACCTTGGACACCAGCGGCACGGTTCTGGATGCCCTGGGATTGGCCTCCAGCACATACACCTCGCCGTCCTCAATGGCATACTGCATATTCATCAGGCCCACAACGTGCATTTCCTTTGCGATGCGCCCTGTATAATCGCGGATCGTCTCCACCTGATCCTTGGTCAGATTCCTGGACGGGAGGATGCAGGCCGAGTCCCCGGAATGAATGCCCGCCAGCTCGATGTGCTCCATCACGGCCGGGACGAAGACATTCTCCCCGTCGCTGATGGCGTCCGCCTCGCACTCCGTCGCATGGTGCAGGAAACGGTCAATCAGAATCGGGCGATCCGGCGTCACGCCTACAGCCTCTTTCATATAGAAGGTCATGGCCTCATCATCATGCACGACCTCCATGCCGCGCCCGCCCAGCACATACGACGGGCGGACCATCACCGGATAGCCGATGTGATTCGCGATCGACAGCGCGTCCTCCACGGTGACAGCCATTCCGGACTCCGGCATCGGAATCTCAAGCTTTTCCATCATGGCGCGGAACAGATCGCGATCCTCCGCCATATCGATGGTTTCCGGCGTTGTGCCCAGGATGGTCACGCCGTATTTCTTCAGATCCGCCGCCAGGTTGAGCGGTGTCTGGCCGCCGAACTGCGCAATCACGCCCAGCGGTTTTTCCTTCTGGTAAATGCTCAGCACATCCTCCAGTGTCAGGGGCTCGAAATACAGCTTATCCGAGGTATCGTAGTCTGTGGAAACCGTCTCCGGGTTGCAGTTTACAATGATCGTCTCAAAACCCAGCTCCTTTAAGGCAATCGCCGCATGGACGCAGCAGTAGTCAAACTCGATTCCCTGCCCGATGCGGTTCGGTCCGCCGCCCAGAATCATGATCTTGTTCCGGTCGCTCGACGGGCTCTCGTCCTTGATATGGTAGCTGGAATAATAGTAGGCGGAATCCTCTGTGCTGCTCACATGCACGCCTTCCCAGCCCTCTACGATCCCTGCCTGCGTCCTGGCATCCCGGATCTGCTCCTCGCTCACGCCCAGAAGGTCGCTTAGATATTTGTCCGCAAAGCCGTCCAGCTTCGCCTGGCGCAGCGCTTCGATCGGCGGAACCGATCCCTTATACTGCACAAGAGCCTCTTCTTCCTCCACCAGCTCCTTCATCTGTTCAATAAAATAATGCTTGATCTTCGTCAGCTCATACAGCTCGTCCACCGTCGCGCCCTTTCTCAAAGCCTCGTACATGATGAACTGGCGCTCGCTTGTGGCTACATGGAGCATGGAGAGCAGCTCCTTTTTCGTCTTTGTATCAAAATCCTTCGCATGGCCCAGGCCGTAACGCCCCTGCTCCAGGCTGCGGATAGCCTTCTGAAGCGCCTCCTTATAGGTCTTTCCAATGCTCATGACCTCGCCCACGGCCTTCATCTGCGTGCCGAGCTTATCCTCAGAGCCTTTAAATTTCTCAAACGCCCAGCGCGCAAACTTAATCACCACATAGTCCCCGGACGGAACGTATTTTTCCAGGGAACCGTATTTTCCGCAGGGAATCTCGTCCAGCGTCATACCGGTCGCCAGCATTGCCGAAATAAGGGCGATCGGAAAACCGGTCGCCTTGGAAGCAAGCGCCGAGGAACGGGAGGTACGGGGATTTATCTCAATCACAATGTCGCGATCCGTCTTCGGATCATGCGCCCACTGCACATTCGTACCGCCAATCACCTGGATGGCCTCAACAATCTTATAAGATTTTTCCTGTAAACGTTTTTGAACTTCTTCAGAAATGGTAAGCATCGGCGCAGAACAGAAAGAGTCGCCTGTGTGTACGCCCAGCGGATCAATATTCTCGATAAAGCAGACCGTGATCATATGATTTTTCGCGTCGCGCACAACCTCCAGCTCCAGCTCTTCCCAGCCTAAGATGGATTCTTCCACGAGAACCTGGCCCACCATACTGGCCTGCAGGCCCCTCGCGCAAACAGTTTTTAATTCTTCAACATTATAGACAAGGCCGCCGCCCTCGCCGCCCATCGTATAGGCCGGACGAAGCACGACCGGATACCCCAGCTTATCCGCAATGGCAAGCGCGTCCTCCACGCTGTAGGCCACCTCGCTCCTCGCCATCTCGATCCCAAGGCTCTCCATGGTGCGCTTGAATTCGATGCGATCCTCGCCCCGTTCGATCGCGTCTACCTGAACTCCGATCACCTTCACATTATACTGATCCAGCACGCCCGCGGATGCCAGCTCAGAACAGAGGTTCAAGCCCGACTGCCCTCCCAGATTCGGAAGCAGCGCGTCCGGGCGCTCCTTTTCAATAATCTGCGTCAGCCGATCCACATTGAGCGGCTCAATATAGGTTACATCTGCCGTCTCCGGATCTGTCATGATCGTAGCCGGATTGGAATTAACGAGAACAATCTCATAGCCAAGCTTCCGTAAAGCCTTGCATGCCTGCGTTCCGGAATAGTCAAACTCACATGCCTGTCCGATAATAATCGGGCCGGAACCGATAATCAATACCTTGTGAATGTCGTTTCTCCTCATGTTTTTTCCCTCTCAATTGCTTCTAACCTTTACCACCATCTTATTTGTCTATAGCATTATAATAGAAAAGTGGTTCCTTGTAAATAAAAATTTGTTAAATTTTTAAATTTGCTCTTTTTATTTTGGGGAGTTTATGCTATAATAGAAAAGATATACTGGGGTATTATTTTTAAGGCAATTGTATTTATATAAGTGAAGTGAACTGTTGCGGGGCGTTGTTTTTCGTGAAAGGGCCGCTGATAACGTAGCCGGCATTTAAAAGGCGGAAAAGATACGGAGGAATTCATGAACGTGATTGTGATAGACGGCCAGGGCGGCCGCATGGGAAGGGCGATTGTTGAGGAGCTAAGGGAACGCTGCCCGGAGCTTACGGTCACGGCCATCGGCACAAACAGCACGGCTACGGCATCCATGATGAAAGCCGGCGCCAGATTCGGCGCTACCGGCGAGAATCCCGTTCTTGTGGCCTGCCGCGACGCGGATCTGATCATCGGCCCCATCGGCATTGTGATCGCTGATTCCCTGCTGGGCGAGATCACGCCTGCCATGGCGGCTGCGGTCGGCTCCAGCAGGGCGCACAAGATCCTCATCCCCGTCGCCGGGCACGCGCACTGCCGGCACACGCTGATAGGCTGCGAAGAGCTTCCCTTAAGCGACTATATCCGGCTCGCGGGCAGAGAGGTGGCCGCGCGCCTTGAAGAAGCTCAGACGCCGCGTTAATCCGCGGCTTTTTTGGTAAGCTTCCTTATGCGGGCCTGCGCATCAAATAAGGATGCGTCGGGCCGCTACAGCCCATGCATCCTTCTTCCTGTCTCTTTGTCATTCAAAACCTGGCGCTTCAGCTCGTCCACATTTAAGAACTTCATCTCCGGGCGCAGGAAACGCAGCAGCCGCACCTCGATCCATTTCCCGTACAGATCTTCGTTAAGATCATAGATATACGTCTCCACGCCGGCCGGGCGCTCTCCTGTGATGGTGGGCTTTTTCCCGATATTCGTAATACTGCCGCGGCATGTTCCGTCGATCACGGTCTGTGACAGATAGACGCCGAACGCCGGCAGGTGCTTCTGGCTGCCCGGCTCAATATTTACAGTCGGAAATCCCAGCGTACTGCCCAGATGCCTCCCGTGGATCACACTGCCGTGCACCGCATACGTATAGCCCAGCAGCTCGTTTGCCTTTTCAATATGTCCGGCCGCCAGCTCTTCGCGCACATAGGTGCTGCTGATCTCGCGCGCTCCGTCCAGCGCTTTTTCCACGACTGCCAGCTCATAGCCGTATTTCGGAGCCAGGCGTTCCAAAAGCGCCACATCCCCGCCCCTTTTATATCCAAAGCGGCAGTCCGTCCCTGAAACGATCGCCTTTGCGCTCATCTGCCCGGTCAGGATATGGGAAATAAATGTCTCCGGATCTATGCGGGCCACCTCCTGATTAAAGGGATATTCCACCAGATAATCGATCCCGGCCCGCTCCAGATTGTCGCGGCGCTCTCCGTTTGTTGTGATCATGGTCTGGAGTCTTCCCTGCATCAGGGTTCCTGGAGCTGTCTCAAAGGTAAAGACAGCCGTTTTATACCCCCTCTCCCGGAACCGGAATACTTCATTCAAAAGCTTCTGGTGCCCGCGGTGCAGCCCGTCAAACTTTCCAAGAGTCACCACAGACGGCTCCTCTATCTGAAATTCCCTTGTTCCAGTTATATACTGCATTCTAGTCTCCTCCCGGAAAAATTTTCTTTGGTTTCCATCGCTCTTTGCCGCTCTCATATTCATAGACGCCGATAAAGCGGCGGCCGCTGTCATACACGCGCAGCCGGGCGCCGTCCCGGCTCTTCGCGCCCTGCCCTGCCGTCCCAAAAAGCCCGTCCGGCACAAAGGAAGCCGGAAACGCATTTCCATTCTGCAGAAGCTTATCCAGCCTCCCCTGATCCGCATAAAAAGCCGGATACGAATCAAATACCGCATCGACTGGCACAATCCGCTCGCCGAGCTTCCCGGCGGCGGCCAGACGTTCCACCTCGGAGAGCCGGAGGCTGTCCTCCAGGAAAAAGCGTCCTGACTGCGTGCGCACCAGCTTTTCCATACACCCGCCGCAGCCGAGCCGGCTGCCGATGTCATGACAGAGCGTGCGGATATACGTTCCCTTTGAACAGTCCACAGTCAGCTCCGCGCGCGGCAGGAAAACGCGGTCCACGGTCAGGCTGTAAATCTCCACCGGCCGCGGCCTGCGCTCAATCTCTTTTCCCTCGCGGGCCAGTTCATAAAGCCTTTTCCCGTTTACCTTCAGGGCAGAATACATGGGAGGAATCTGGGCATAGGGGCCGATAAAGCGTTCGGCCGTATTTCTTACCTCCTCCTCCTTAAGCTCCGCCAGGCGCGCAGGCGCGCAGGTGTGAAGGACCGTCCCCGTCGTATCCTGCGTATCTGTCTCCGTGCCGAGGAGGAGAACCGCGCGGTATGTTTTTCTCTTATCGGTCAGCATATCGCAGAGCTTTGTCCCTGATCCGAGGCAAACAGGGAGCACCCCCTCCGCAGCCGGATCAAGCGTCCCTGTATGCCCGATTTTCTTCTGCTTTAAAATGCCTCTCAGCTTTGCGACCACATCGTGGGAGGTATAGCCCGGTTCCTTATAGATATTCAAGATGCCGTGAATCATACCGTCCCCCGTTACGCTTTCCCTGCTTCCCCGTGCGCGTCAAGCTGTATCTCAATATGCTTGGACAGATTGTTCAACACATCATAGATCGTCCCTGACATCCTGCAGCCCGCGGCGCGGATATGGCCTCCGCCCCCGAAATACTCGGCAACCTTGCTGACGTCCACAATCGAATTGGATCGCATGCTGATCTTGTATTCATGGATCGCCGTCTCATAGATGAAAATCGCGCATTCCACGCCCTCTGTGACGCGGAGCTGATCAATAATCCCGTCCAGATCATTCGTGTCCGCGCCGTAAAATTCCAGATCCTTTTTCCTCAGGCCGCTGAAAATACAGCGTCCGTCCATAAAAAGAAAGCTCTCCAGCAGCGCGCGCCCCAGAATCTGGTTCTGGATATACGTCTTCCGGTAAAAGGTGTCGTCTATGATCTTCGCACAGTCCAGTCCCTTTTCCATCAGCTTTCCGGCAATTTCCATGGTCGCTCTCGTGGCGCTGCTGTATTTAAATACGCCTGTGTCGTGGATGATTCCAGTATAAAGGCACTCGGCCGTCTCCCTGCTGACCGCATTCTCGTCCATCAGGGTATACACCACCTCGCTTGTAGAGCTCGCATCCGGCCGGATGCAGTTTTCCTGCGCAAAGCCCCGGTTCGTCCTGTGATGATCAATGCAGAACGTGCGGCCCGCTGTCTCAAAATACGGGTAGAACATCTCCAGGCGCTCCGTATCGCTGGCGTCCAGGGTTATACATACATCGAAGCGTTTTTCCGGATCATATGCGGTCTGAATCTCGTCAAAACTGGCCAGATAGGAAAATTTGTCCGCCGGATGATCCAGGTACAGCTCCACTGAAATCTGAGGCATATGTTCCTTCAGATAATTGTAAAGTCCCAGACTCGCGCCGATACAGTCGCCGTCCGGATGGATGTGGCCTAACAGCACCGCGTTCTCCGCGCCGCTTAAGGCTTCCGTCAATTGATTTCTCATCCTGTATCACTCTCCCTTGCCATTCCTGGCGGCCGTCCGGGCGCCCCCTGAACAGCCGCTGTTATTTCCCTGCTCTAAAATCCGTTATCCTCTTCGTTCCCCCCGCCGCTCATCCCGGCCGTCACCTCGTCGATCAGGCGGGTCATATTCACGCCGTACTCGATCGACTGATCCAGAATAAACGTTATCTCCGGCGTATTTCGCAGGTTGATCCGCCTGGCAAGCTGCGTGCGGATAAATCCCACGGCGTTTTTAAGGCCCTTTATGGTATCCTTTCCTGCCTCTTCATCTCCCAGTACGCTGATGTAAGCCTTGCAGAGCTTCAGATCCGGAGTTACCTCCACGGCGACGACGGTCGTCATAGGGTGGATCCGCGGATCTTTGAGCTCCCTGCTGATGATTTCGCTCAGCTCTCTCTGAACCTCGCTGTTGACTCTTGTATTCTTAATGCTGTTCTTGCGCATCGTATAGCCTCACTTTCCGGACGGAAGAGGGGCCTATCTGGGCACCTCCACCATCGCATATGCCTCGATCAGGTCGTCTTCCTGGAGATCATTGAACTTCTCAAATACAAGGCCGCACTCATATCCGGCGTTGACTTCCTTTACATCATCCTTAAACCGCTTTAAAGATGCCAGGGCGCCGTCGAAAATCTGCCCGCCGTCCCTGGTGATTCTGGCCTTGCAGCCCCTCTGGAACTTTCCGTCCAGCACATAGGATCCGGCGATGGTGCCAACTCCGGACGCCTTGAAGGTCTGGCGGACTACGGCGTGGCCGATAATCTGCTCCTCAAAGATCGGATCCAGCATGCCCTTCATCGCTGCCTCGACATCCTCAATTGCCTGATAAATCACGCGGTACAGACGGACGTCTACCTTCTCGCGCTCTGCCGTTGACTTTGCGGTCGCATCCGGACGCACGTTAAAGCCGATGATAATCGCATTCGACGCGGATGCCAGGTTGACGTCAGACTCATTGATTGCGCCCACGCCGCCATGGATCACCTTGACAACCACCTCTTCATTTGACAGCTTCATCAGGCTCTGCTTCACAGCCTCCACCGAGCCCTGTACGTCGGCTTTCACGATGAGCGGAAGCTCCTTCACGTTTCCGGCCTTGATCTGTGAGAACAGATCATCCAGCGAAAGCTTCATCTTCGTATCTTCAATCAGCTTATTCTTTCCTTCGGAAATAAAGGTTCCGGCAAAGCCTCTGGCCTCTTTCTCGCTGTCTGTGCGCACAAACACTTCTCCGGCGTTCGGCACATCGTTTAAGCCGAGAATCTCCACCGGCGTGGACGGGCCCGCCTCCTTCACGCGGCGTCCCTTGTCATCCATCATGGCGCGGACCTTGCCGAAGCATGCGCCCGCGGCGATCGGATCGCCCACGCGCAGGGTGCCCTTCTGCACCAGAACCGTTGCAACCGGTCCTTTACCCTTGTCAAGCTCCGCCTCGATCACAAGGCCTCTTGCATTCCGGTTCGGATTGGCCTTTAATTCCTTTACCTCCGCCGTCAGAAGGATCATCTCAAGCAGATCGGAAATGCCTTCCTTTGTGTGGGCTGAAACCGGGACAAATACCGTGCTTCCGCCCCAGTCCTCAGGAACGAGCTCGTATTCAATCAATTCCTGTTTTACCTTTTCAATGTTGGCGCTCGGCTTATCAATTTTGTTGATGGCCACAATGATCTCCACGCCAGCGGCCTTGGCATGGTTGATCGCCTCAACCGTCTGCGGCATCACGCCGTCATCGGCCGCCACCACTAAAATCGCGATATCCGTGGACTTCGCGCCGCGCATACGCATGGCGGTAAACGCCTCGTGGCCCGGCGTATCCAGGAAGGTAATCGTCTGCCCGTTGATCTCCACCGTGTAGGCGCCGATGTGCTGCGTTATGCCGCCGGCCTCCCTGGCCGTTACATTTGTCTCCCGGATCGCGTCCAGAAGGGAGGTTTTGCCGTGGTCTACATGGCCCATGACACAGACAACCGGCGGTCTTGCCACCATATCCTTTTCATCCTCTTCCTCCTCTTTAAGGAGCTCCTCGATCACGTCGATCTTCTCTTCCTTCTCACAGAGAACGTCAAACTCCATTGCAATCTCTTCGGCCTGATCATAATCCACTTCCTGATTGATGGTTACAACCTTGCCCTGTAAGAACAGCTTCTTTACAATCACAGACGGCTGCAGCTTCATCTTGTCAGCCAGCTCCTTGATCGTGATGCTCTCCGGAATAACGATGGTCTTGATCTCCTGGACCTTCGCCTCATCCTTCCTCTGCTGAGGCGGGAGCATTGCCGTCTTTGAGCCCTTGCCTCCCTTGCCCTGCCTGGACTTCATATTCTCATCGTGATCTTTTTTATTATATTTATCATTCTTGTAAGCATTCTTATTTTGCTTATTATTCTGCGGTTTCTGCACAACCGGGCCGTCAAACGATGGCTTGGGGATGCTTAAGCCGCCTCTCTGGCCCTGACCGTCGCGGCCTCCCTGGAAACCGCCTCTCTGATAGCCGCCGCCTCTCTGGCCGTCGCGGCTTCCCTGATAGCCTCCGCTTCTCTGGCCGTCTCGGTTTCCCTGATAGCCCCCGCTTCTCTGGCCGTCTCGGTTTCCCTGATAGCCCCCGCTTCTCTGGCCGTCTCGGTTTCCCTGATAGCCTCCGCTTCTCTGGCCGTCACGGTTTCCCTGATAACCGCCGCTTCTCTGGCCGTCACGGCTTCCCTGATAGCCGCCTCTCTGGCCGTCGCGATCCTGGCGCTGGCCGTCTCGGTTTCCCTGATAGCCCCCGCTTCTCTGGCCGTCACGGCTTCCCTGATAGCCGCCTCTCTGGCCGTCGCGATCCTGACGCTGGCCGTCTCGTCCTCCCTGATAACTGCCGCTTCTCTGGCCGTCACGGTTTCCCTGGCCTCCTTGGCGCTGGCCGTCTCGGCTTCCCTGTCTCTGGCCGCCGTCTCGGCCTCCCTGATTCCCCTGGCGCTGGCCGTCACGCCCCTGTCTCTGCGCGTCGCGGCCTGCCTGGCCGTCCTGGCGCTGGCTGTCGCGGCTTCCCTGGCCTGCCTCCTGACGCTGGTTATCGCGGCCTCCCTGACGCCCATCGCGCTCGGCGGCGCTGCCCTGGCTCTGCGCGTTTTTCGCGCGCTCAGCCTGAACCGCCTGATTCTGGGATACGCGGCTCTCCGCTGCCTGGGCGTCGCGGCTCTTAACTGCCGCCGTCTCGCTCTGCTGCTGTGCATCCTGCGCCGCCTTTGCCGCCGGATCTGACTTCTGAACCGGCCTGACGCCGATCCCGGGCTGCCTGTTCCCGCCGCGGCCCGCCTGATTCTGAGCCCCGCCTCTGGCCGGCTGGCCCGCCTGTTTTCCGGCTCCGCCGCCGGACGGACCACGCCCGTTCGGACGGCTGTTATTTCTCTGCGCACTGTTCTGAGGGCGGTATACAGCCGCAATCCTCTTTTTCGGCGGTTCAGCCGGCTTCTCCGCCCTGTCTGTTGCAGGTCTTTCCATTCCCTTTTCTTCTGCCTTTACAGGCTCTTTCCTTACCTCTTCCACTCGCTTTGTTTCCGCCTTTCCTGTATCTGATTTTGAAATCTCAGCCGCAGACACTTCCGGTCTCCCCGCCGACAGGGACCGCCTCACAACCGCCGCCTGTTCATCCGTTATATTGGAGGAATGGCTTTTGATATCAAAATGATTCTTCCTGAGTATCTCCAATACCTCTTTATTTGTCTTCCCAATTTCTTTTGATAATTCATTAACCCTCATACTCACTACCTCCGTTCAGTTCAATCTGCTTTGCGAGCGCTTTGGAAAAACCTGCGTCCAGCACTGCCACTGACGTTCGCGTCTCCCTGCCAATGGCGTGGCCCAGCTCTTCCTTTCTTCCAAATAAGTAAATCGGGACTTTATAGTAAGTACACATGTTAAAGAACATTTTCTTTGTATTATCTGATGCATCCTCTGGCACGAGCACCAAAAAAGCCTTCCCGCCCTTTACCGATTTTTCCGTCATAAATCCCCCGCTGGCCGTCTTCCCGGCCTTTGTAGCCAGGCCCAAAAGGTTTAATATCTTTTTATGGTTCTCCAATCCGTTCCATCTCCCTTTCCAGCATTTCATAAACGTCCTTTGGAATCGCCATTTTCAGAGAACGCTCCAATCCCCTGCTCTTTACCGCTTTCCTGTAACAGTCCATCGACGGGCAGAGGTATGCGCCGCGGCCGTTTTTCCTGCCTGTGGCGTCAAGCTCAATCTGCTCCTCTGTCGTCTTGAGGATACGGATCATTTCCTTCTTATTCTTCATCTCCCCACATCCGATGCACTGTCTCTGCGGTATCTTTTTTGTACTCAACAATTCTCACTTCCCAATCTGCTTTTTCTTTATTTCGCCGCCCGTTTTGGTCCCCTGCTGCAAATGGCTGTGACGCCCCTCTGCAGCCAAACCTGCCGCTTACTGAATCCGGTAGCCTTCCTCACTGTCCGGGGCTTCGTCCCCCGCACAGCCGGCGTCTTCTGAATACTCCCTGCCGTATTCCTCCTGCGCATCTGCCGGAAGCTCTCCGTCATACTCCTCCTGCGCATCTGCCGGAAGCTCTCCGTCATACTCCGCGTCCTCCAAAAGTTCCCCGTCATATTCCGCGTTTTCCGGAAGTTCTCCTTCATATCCTTCATCAGACTCCTCGTCCTGGTTTCCGATGAGGTCTTTATCCGTATAGCCCTCGAATCCATCCTCATAGCCCATCTCCAGATCATCCATGAGGCCGGATTCCCTGGCCTGGGTTTCGCTCTTGATATCGATCTTATAGCCCGTCAGGCGCGCCGCCAGCCTTGCGTTCTGGCCTTCCTTTCCGATGGCGAGAGAGAGCTGGTAATCCGGCACAATCACCTGCGCCTCGCGCTCCTCTTCGTCCGCCGCAACCAGAATCACCTTCGCAGGGCTTAAGGCGTTTTCAATCAGGAACGCCGGGTTATCGTCCCAGTTGATGATGTCAATCTTCTCGCCGCGCAGCTCGCTCACCACCGCGTTCACCCTGGCTCCGTTGAGCCCCACGCAGGCGCCCACGGGATCCACGTTCGGATCATTGGAGCAGACCGCGATCTTCGTCCTGGAGCCGGCCTCGCGGGCAATGGCTTTGATCTCCACCGTGCCGTCGCGCACCTCCGCCACCTCGGACTCAAACAGGCGCTTCACCAAATCCGGGTGGGTTCTGGAAACGGTGATTCTCGGTCCTTTATTTGTGTCTTTAACCTCAATCACAAAGAGCTTGATGCGCTCTGTCGGCCGAAAGACCTCGCCCCTCACCTGCTCGCTCTCGCTTAAAATCGCGTCGATCTTTCCTAAATCGATACAGACATTGCGGTTTACATAGCGCTGAACAATTCCGGTCACCACATCCTTTTCCTTGCAGTACCAGTCATTAAACAGCGCCTTTCTCTCCTCCTCACGGATCTTCTGGAGTATCACATTCTTCGCATTCTGAGTGGCGATCCGGCCAAACTCCTTTGAGTTAATTGGTACGTGGACAATATCCCCCAGATCATATCTGGCGCTTTTCATCTTTGCCTCTGCAAGGCTAATCTGAAGCATCGGATCCTCTACGTCTTCCGCTACCTCCTTCTCCGCATAAACGGCGAAATCCCCGGTTTCCCGGTTAATATTCACCTTCACATTATCGGCCTTGCCGAAATGGTTCTTGCAGGCTGTCAGTAAGGAATTTTCAATTGCCTCCAAAAGGATATCTTTGCTGATATTGTTCTCCTTCTCCAGCACATTTAACGCTTCAATCAACTCTTTGTTCATTTTCTTTTATCCTCCTACCGTCTAAAAATCAAAGGCCAGACGTATCAAAGCAATATCTGATTTTGCCAGCGGCAGATCGCCGCCGTCTTCTAATGTAATCGTTACGGTATCCGCATCATAGGATTTCAGCGCGCCCCTGTATTCTTTCTGCTTATTGAGCGGCTTATAGAGGCGCACCTCCACATCTTTTCCCATGCTCCTTACAAAATCCTTTTCCTTTTTAAGCGGTCTGCCAAGCCCCGGGGAGCTGACCTCTAAAATGTAGCTGTCCGAAATGAAGTCTTCCTCATCCAGCCATTCTCCCAGCTTCCGGCTGATCGTCTCGCAGTCGTCCACCGTGATTCCGCCGTCCTTGTCTATATAGGCCCGAAGGTACCAGACTCCGACTTCTCTGACGTACTCCACATCTACCAGTTCAAACCCGTGCTCCTCAAGGACAGGGAGAAGCCAGGACTCTACCTTCTTTTCATATTGCTCACCTTTTGCCATATCCACACCGCCTTTCTATGGAATATATTGGCTCTGCGCTTTGTCGTTCCTTCTGTAAACCGGTCCGCTGGGCGGATTTGCCGGGCAACAAAGTGAAAGAGTGGACTTTTGTCCACTCTCTCTAGCCAATGTATTATGTTATCTTATGAATTATAACACCTTTTTCCATAAAGTGCAAGGAATTTTTTCGGGGCAGTAAGTGAGAAGAGTCGTGAAAGTCGTAAAAGGGACGCCGGGGCCAGCTTCCATATCCAACAGAAAGCCCGCCGCCGTCTTTTCCGTCTGCCATGGCCGCATCGCCGCTTTCCCTGTCTGAATCACTCCGGCGCTGCTCCTTCAGAATGTCTCCTCCTGCGCCGATCAGCTCATAATTGTAGTTTGCCATTCCGATTCGGACATTCAAAAGAGGGCCTTCTCTCTTGTCGTTTTTTACTGTCCAATTCAGGTGATACCGTATTTCCAGCGCGCCGTCCTCAAGCGGCTTTACGCTGACTTCATACAGGCGGATCCGATCCAGAGGGGCGCTCCGGCGCACGAGGTATGTAACGCAAAATAAAATAAGGATCAGCACGCCAATGCATATCTTTCCGGCTTTGGGTATCTTTTTCCATAACTGCTTTATCTTCTCCATCGCTTTAACCTGTCCTTAAGCTGTTTCACTTGTCTTTCCTTCGGCCTTTTACGGGGCCGTTTTCCCTGTGCGCAGCGGGCATTTCAGGGTTTCCTCCTCCGTCAGCCCGCGGATTTTGCGGCAGAACGGGTGATTCCAGATCATTTTCCATTCGTCTGTCAGGATATTGCCCAGCGATACGCCGCCCAGCCAGCTCTGGCATGGAACGACCGTGCCGTCCGGCGCGACGGCCATGTTTGAGAGGCAGGCGCCGCAGGCCGGGATCGTTAAGCCCGCACGGCACAGGCGCTTGGGATCGGCGCGCCCGGGGGATGTAAAGCTTAACTCCATTTCATGTTCGCCGCAATACGCGGCCGCGGCGCCCACAATGTCCGACAGCTCCTCAACTGATAACTGTCCCTTAAGGGCCGCATCCTGCGACGCTTTTCCTGTCTCAATGAGCCCGGAGCAGGATACAAAGCCCACGCCCTCCTGTTCCAGAAATCTTACTGTGTCCGTATAGTCCGCATTTTCGCGGCAGATTGGCGTGTTTACACTCACATCGAGTCCGGCTTCCAGGGCGTTTCGCAGGCCCTGAAGCGTCTTTTGGAAATTGCCGGAGCTGCCCGGGAGATCCGCGCCTACCAGATGATTGTGGATGGCCTCATCCCGGGAATACAGTGTGATCTGGAGGCTGTCCAGGCTGGCCTCCTTAAGCTTCCGGCACAGCTCCTTTGTCAGAAGAACCCCGTTTGTATTGACCCGCGTCACAAACCAGCGGGCATAGCCGATCATTTCCGGCAGATCCGGCCGCATCGTCAGCTCCCCGCCCGTAAAGGTAAGCTGCGGAATCCCGGCCTTTCGGCAGCGGTCAATGACCTGCTTCCACTCCGCGCAGGAAAGCTCTGTCCCGCCCGCCTGCGGCTGTCCCGCGGCGTAACAGTTGCGGCATTTCAGATTACAGTTCCAGCGGCCCCCTGCGTCTGTCATGGCGCTGACCATGAGATCCATCCGGTGCGGGGCCGTCATATTCGGGGCGTATTCCTTTAAAGACATGGCCCCTATCTCCACCGAGGGCTCTCTGCCGTACGCCACATCAAACAGCGCCTGCAGGATTTCCTCCAGATCCCGGCGCATCTTCTCTTTTGACGTCATATAATAGATTTTCTTCGTCTGCCCCACAGCCCGGTCCATGATCCGGCGGATGTCCGCTTCCTCCATCGGCTTACCGTCGTACCGATAAAGCTCCTCCAGAAAATAGCCCAGCAGCAGGCCGTAGGAATATCCCAGAGGGAGTATATAAAAGCCGTTCAAAATCACTACCCAGGGCCCGCGCGCCCGGACTGGCAAAAGCCGCCGCGGACTGATGGGAAGTTATTTCGGGCCAGCACTCCCTTTCCATACCACCTCATACAGATCCGACCTCCTGTTTTCCAGCGAGGGGATCTGCTTTCTGATGCGGTCAAGGAAATCCAAATCGATCCTCGCATACGTGATGCCCGGCATATCGCTGGCCCTGGCCGTCACGGTTCCCCACGGATCCACGACCAGGCTGTTGCCATAGGCCGTATAGGCGGGCTTTGTCCCGATCTGGCCTGTGGCCACGATATAGCAGCCATTCTCGATCGCCCTGGCTCTCAGAAGCGGTTCCCAGTGATCCTTTCCGGTGGGCATGGTAAAGCTCGCGGGGACAAAGATCACCTGCGCCCCTTTAAGCGCCATCAGCCGGTAGAGCTCCGGAAAGCGCACGTCATAGCAGATGGACATTCCAAATATCCCCAGCCCCGTCTGAACGGTTACCGCCTCATTCCCGGGAGAAACCCTGTCGGATTCGCAAAAAGACGCGCCGTCCGCCAGGGTGATATCAAACATATGAAGCTTTCGGTAGGAAGCAAGGATTGCCCCGTCAGGGCCGATCAGAACGCTTGTATTCGCTGAGCGCTTCTTCCCTGTCTCCTCGGTCAGGCTGCCGGCATGGATATAGATCCCGTGCTCCCTGGCCTTTGCGCAGAGGATTTCTGTGGTATATCCGGGAATCCGCTCGCGGCCGCCGCCCTCGCCCACATTCTTCCCAATCAGGTTCATCACCTCCGGAAAGCAGACCAGCCGCGCGCCGTTGGCGGCCGCCTCGTCAATCCACGCGCAGGCTGTGTTAAGGTTTTCCTCCTTATTATTCTGCGTGTCCATCTGCATCAGGGCAATTGTATAGTTTCTTGTAACAGACGTCTGTTTTTGCATTCGTTTTTCTCCTTCCATAATCCGTCAAATCAGGATTCCGGTCAGACCGGTAATCGCAGCCTGCCTATCCTTTATTACTTCTATAACCGTAGACTTCCCTGTGGAATTTTTCCCGGCAAGCAGTGTAAAATTGGAAAAATGAATCTCAGCCTCCCGAAAACATTTAAAGCCCTGTATTTTTATGCAGTTCAGCACCCTGTCCCAACCTCCTTTCTATCTCGCAGCCGTGCCTTCGGATATTCGCAAAGCTCACTTTATCTGTGCTGATCTCGTTCCAAAGCTGCTCATCCGCGGCAATCTGATCCAGCCCGCGCTGTACCAAAAAGCCTTTCTCCCTGCACATCCAGATTACATTGTATAAATACCCAAGCGTCCTCGCCTGCCATTCCTTCCCCTTTTCCCCTGACAGATCAAAGCCTCTCTCCCCTGCCCATCGCATGAGCTCTTCCGTTGCGGCCCTGATGTCAGACACAAGCTGCATCTTTGAGAAAGTATTCTGTCTCCCTGTATACTCCGTCGTCTGCTCAAGCAAAAACTGGAGTCCTGTGTGTTTTTCCCGCATCCCCCGGAGTACCCCCTCAAATACGAACCGGCACATGAGAATCCTGAGCATCATATATTGCCGGTTCAATTTCCACCGGCTTAAAAAATCGGCTGTCCCTCTGAGATTCCATACCAAAAGACTCAGAAACCGCTCCGCCTCCTCTCCGTACAAGCCGTTGCGAATCCCCTGCTCTCTGGCAAAGCTCCACTTTTCAATGTGATTCCCAAAAGAATCGCTTCCACTGTCTCAGAAATCCTCTCGGTTCTTTTTTGCTTTCCCGCTAAAGGGACAGAGGGAAATACAATCCGCCCTTCCTGACACAGCCGATGTATCTGATAAACCGGCACTTTTCTCTCGTAGCTGTCAATATGATTTTCTGAAAAACTGCCCATACGTTCCCCTTCATCGCAGCCGCTTTGGCATCCAGTGCTGCTATCTCCAGCCCGAATTCCGGTATTCAGATCTCCATGCGGCGTTTCTGCTCTTATTATCACACCTTTTTTCCCCCCGGTCAAGCCGTTATCATTTCGGTCAGACCTGAGGTTAAAAAACGGTTACTGTTCACACACAATGTCAGTTAGTTAAGCGGACATTTCACTTAACTAACTGACATTGTGTGTGAACAGTAACAAAAAACGCCTCCAATTCCTCTGAAATACGATTCACAGCCCGCCGATCACGCATATCCTAAACTAAAGCCCCTATTTTATGAGGTGAACATGATACCAAAACTGGAGGTTTCCGGCCTGTGTTATTCCTATCACACCATGGAAGGGGAGACACAGGCGCTTTACAATATATCCTTTTCAGTAAATACAGGAGAATTTCTTGCCATCGTCGGGCCTTCCGGCTGCGGCAAATCGACGCTCCTCTCCCTCCTTTGCGGCCTCCTGCCTCCGGATTCCGGAGAAATCCGCATCGACGGCCGTCCGGAAACAGGGCATGCCGAAGAGATCGGCTACATGCTCCAGAGGGATCACCTGTTTGAATGGAGAACCATCCTGGCCAACGCCTCGCTCGGCCTGGAAATCCGCAAAAAAAACGACGAAGCCCATCAAAAACGGCTGAAAGAGATGATGGCCGACTATGGCCTGGCCCATTTTATGAACGCGCGCCCCTCCGAGCTCTCGGGCGGCATGCGCCAGAGGGCAGCGCTGATCCGGACACTGGCCCTGGAACCGGATATCCTTCTTTTGGATGAACCTTTTTCCGCCCTGGACTACCAGACCCGCCTCTCTGTCTGTGATGATATCAGCGCCATCATCCGCAAACAGCACAAAACGGCTGTCCTCATCACGCACGATCTGTCAGAGGCCGTCAGCGTGGCGGATCGGATCATGATTCTGTCAGACAGGCCGGCCCGGATCAAGGCTATACTTAAAACTCCATTTCCGGATCCGGACATGACGCCTTTAAAGCGGCGCAATGACCCCGCCTTTTCTTCCTGCTTTAATGAAGTATGGACCATATTACAGAATAAATCAACGGAGGTATCGCATGGGATTACATGAAACCCTGGCCCAGCAGGAATACGTTGCCAGGCAGAACAGGCGGCGCAGGCTGGTCACAGCCTGCCGTATCCTGCTTCTCGCCCTGCTCCTGGCCCTCTGGGAGCTGGGGGCCAGACTGGGACTCATCAATGATTTTATATTCAGCTCGCCGTCGCGCACAGCCCTCTGCTTTATCAGCATGGCCAGGGACGGGAGCATTTTCCTTCACACAGGCGTGACGATCCTGGAAACGCTCGCGAGCTTTTTTCTGGTCATCGCCGCGGGCCTCGCGGGGGCCCTCCTTCTCTGGTCCAGCCGCACGCTTTCCGACATTCTGGAGCCGTATCTGGTCATGCTCAACAGCCTGCCCAAATCGGCCCTGGCCCCTATCCTCATCGTCTGGCTGGGCAACAATGTCAAAACCATCATCGTGGCAGCCGTATCTGTCGCCGTATTCGGCGCGGTCATGACCCTGCACAACGGATTTTGCGGCACAGATCCGGAACAGATCAAGCTCATCTATTCACTGGGCGGGAAACGGCGTGACGTGCTTTTTAAGGTACTGCTTCCCGGCTCGATCCCGCTCATCATCAGCAACATGAAGGTCAACATCGGCCTCTGCCTGGTGGGCGTGATCATCGGAGAATTCCTGGCGGCCCGCTCCGGGCTGGGATACCTGATCATCTACGGATCGCAGGTATTTCGCTGTGAGCGCCTTCTGATAGGAAAAACAACCGTGTTCAGTATCCCCGGGAATTGTTGGGAAAGAACCTGTAAACCATGCTGCCGCGGAAAGGACAGGCCATATTACAGGTTATTTCCTGACAGCTACTCACATAAACCTAAAACCTATGACAGCCAGAACGGCCATAAGGACGAGCACAGCAGCGCCCAGTAAGAGCTTCCCGGCCTTTCCGCCGCCGCCTGGCCGATATGCCGCCGTATCGGCCAGGACGCCCCAGGGACTGCGGATTTCCATTCCCGGTAAATAAGAAGCGCCCGGTCTGTTTCCGATGACGAACAGAAAATTTTGCCAGTCCTTTTGCAGAATAGCCATCCCCGCGGCCAGCTCCCGTTCCGGGCTTAAGCCCTTCAACAGGGTCCGGAAAAAACCGGACTCCCTGGAATAGTGAGGGGAGCTCTGGTTTGCGGGATCCTTCTGTTTTTCCTGAAACCGCCGGAAGGCATACTCCCGCCCGTCCTCAATGGCCTTCTGCGGATCCTGTGTCTGCCTGTACGCGGTTAAGATGTGGTAATATACGTTCAAGGCCCCCTTCCGGTTCAGGTACGGATCTATGATTTTTTCAATGGCGCGCTGAAGGGGAAAGCCAATCGACGCGCTCTCCCGGCTTTTCGCGGCGTAAACCTGTCCCTTGATGGACATCACCGCGGCCAGCAGTCCCGTTACCTCTTCGTTTCTGGCGCTGATGCCGGGATTTTTGAGCAGATTACCGTTTAAATCTATATGTTCGGCAAACCGGTTTGCCCTCTCCAGCTCTCTGCCGGAGCAAAAAGAGCATCCGCCCCGTTGAAGAGTGTTTTCAGCAATACCGTTCCTGGCATTGCTGATGGTTTCATTTCTCTGCCGGATCTGCTCTTTCCACGAATTTTGCTGTGTACGATACGTCTGCTGAAACCGGGTATTTACTTTCCCGGACGACTGGTAAACCATGCCTTCCCCGCGAAAAGAGGCGGCCGCGCCAGAACGCCCGGCGTTTCTTCCGCCCGACTGCCTTCCCTGAACAAACAGCGTGTGCGCCGCCTGCGGGGACAGCGTCCGTCCGGCGGTCTGCCTGTAAAGGCCGGAGCGGACGCTGTCCAGGGTTCCCGCCTGCCCGGTATTTTCTAAAAGGGAAATGAGCTGCCTAAGCTTTATCTCCATCACCAAATCCAATTTCTGAGCCATCATGCCGTCGAGACGTTCCAACTGCTCTGTCAGATTTTCCCCTTCCGCATATTTTAAAGCGGCTTCCAGAAGCGTGAGATACAGTTTTGACAGTTGCTGAAGCTGCGCCGGAAGATCAAGGCCGGGATCCGGCTTCCATCCCAGGAGAATATCCCAGGCTTCCTCCATCTCCAGTATCCACCGGAGAACCCCGCGCACAGAATCTGCCCCGTCCGGGGGCGTCCACCTGCGCGCTTCGGAAATCTCGGCCGTGTCCTTCGGATCCTCCTGATCTTCATCTTTATCGGATGACTGCGCTTTATCATGCTGTTCCATCTCTGTGCGGGAAATCTCCCGAAGCAGCGCCTCACCGCTCTTTATTTCCGCCTGCTGCCTGGCAAGCAGAAATTCTTTATCCGCTCTGGCAGATACATCCGAAGCTGTACGGTCCGCTTTTATCTTTGACATACCTTTTTTCCTTCCCTGTGCCAGTACAGCATTGCATTAGTTTGCGGGCAAACAGCACTCGCTATCCACGCCCTCTGTACGCCTGAGAAGCTGGCCGTAAACCCCACTACGCCGTCCCTTCGCAGACGCACAGATGACACAAATATCAGGCGTTTTTTACTCGTAAACTAAAGCAATGCTGTACTGGAAAACGTGTTCTTATTAAGATATATCGGCTTAATTTCCCAAACTTTGATAGAATAACAAAAATTAGGAGGATGAAAAAGAAAATAAAAAATCGCGCAAGCAGACAGGCCGCCGCCCATATTCTTATAAAAAACGGGTTCGCAGAGCATGGATCATATACGCATCAAACCGGAAAAAGAAACATCCCATATAATATTCACCCGGGATGAAAAAGCCGTCTTAAGCCAGATTGCCCGGCTGCTTGCCAGCGAAAAATGGATAACGCCCGAAGAGCAGGTCCGCTTCCTTGCGCTTTTAAAGGAGGGAGATTGATTGGCATTGCCCCGCGCTGTCATCTATTGCCGCTGCAGCACAGAAGAAGAAAGCCAGACCGACGCGCTGCGCAAGCAGGTTGCGGAAAGCGAGAACTGTGTCAGAGAGCAGGGGTGGGTGTTGTCTGACCGGTATGTGGAACTCAAAAGCGGCACAACAACAAGAGGACGGGACGAATATAACCGGCTGTTTGAGGATCTGCTGTCTGATAAATTTGATATCATTGTCATCAAAAGCCAGGATCGCTTAATGCGCAATGTAAAAGACTGGTATCTCTTTCTTGACCGGATGTTGAGCCATGAAAAACGTCTGTTCATGTACATAGAGCAGAAATTTTATACAACAGATGACGCCCTGATTACCGGAATCAAAGCAATTTTGGCAGAAGAGTACAGCCGGGAACTGAGTAAGAAAATAAACAACGCCCACCGCAGCCGCCAGAAAAACGGCGGAAAGGCCATGCTGACTTCCAGGACATTTGGCTTTCTCAAGCGGGCGGACGGTTCTGTGGAGGTAATCGAAGAGGAGGCGGCGATCATCCGCAAAATATATGCATACAGCGCCGCCGGATATGGAAGCCGCGCCATTTCCAGCATGTTTTTAGAGCAGGGGTATGTAAAAAGAACCGGAAATCCCCTGACAGCCGCCTGTGTGGCAAGGATCATCCGCAATCCCCTGTACAAAGGAACCATGATTATGAACCGGCGTCACTATGATTTTGAGACGAAAAAAACAGTGAAGATCCCAAAAGAACAATGGATTTACAGGAATAAGGCCGCGCCTGCCATTGTAGACGAGGATTTATGGGCACAGGCAAACCAGGCCATGACGGATCGGGCGGCATATTTTCATCGTCATGAAATTTTCCAAAAGGACGGCCGCACAGGCCAATATGCCTTGTCCGGCAAAATCGTCTGCTGCCAGTGCGGGAAACCCTATTACCGCACATGGAGACATCGTTATGCAGACAGAGAGCATCCGGTGATCGAATGGAAATGCAGCACGTATCTTGAAAAAGGAAGAAGCGATGCGGCCGGACGCGCCGAAATCCGAAAAGAGGCCCCGGGCTTTACCAGTGGATGTGACAACATTCACTTAAATGAAAACACAGTATTGGATTTGCTGAGGCAGATAAGCAGCGGTTACTGTGCTGTCAAAGGACTGGACAAAGAGCGGATTGCGGGACACACTGTGCGGATTCTCAGGGACATACTTGGCGGTATGCCTGCCCGGCAGGCATACGGGAAAGTTAAAAAAGAAGAAAAACGCCTGGAGGCGCAGAAGGATGTTCTTCTGACAAAGCTTCTGAACGGTGTGATCTCCGACAGGGATTACCGGAAAAAGAATGGCGCATTAGAAAAGGAGCTCGCCGGGCTTCAGGCGCAGAAAGATAACTTAAAGCAGCTTGAATGGCAAAGCCGCAGCCCGGAACACAGGATAGAAGCGATTCAGAACCGGCTGGAAAACGGGGGATTCGAGAAAGCGGCCGCCGCCGCAATGCTTGAGGACATCCGTGAGATCCGCGTCCATGAATGGCAGCTTGAACTATGCTTTGACCCCCTGAGGATGAAGAAACTTTCCACGGATGCCGGAGAACTTACAGGATATACGGGGGAATGGATGCCCGGAGATTTTACCCTGTGGTTTAATTATCCTTTTGCCCCGGAAACTGTGAGAGGACGATATTTAGACCGCAGAAGAATCATGGAATTGCTGAGAAACGCGCCTTCCATGACTGCGGGAAAACTGGCAGAGCAGATGGGGCGATCCGCATATATGGTGAGGAATCGTATGAAGGAATTGACAACCGGGGGATACATCCGGTTTAACGGTCGGGGAGGGCGCGGGACATGGGAGATTTTAAGGGAGCTTCCTGATAAAGAGGAAAGTATCCGGGCCGGCGGATTATAGAGATCTGCCTGCCCGGATTTTGTTTCCTTTACAAAATATGGGGAGAGCAGTATAACGAAAGCGGACGGCTGCCAAAGGATAATGTACGCTTGGAAAATCAGCCGCAAAGGCAGATGCGGAGAGACTCCGGGAGTACATGATATAAAAGAAGAATGAAAGCAGTATGGCTCGTTATTTCAATACAGAAGACGTATGCAACATGCAACCCTTCCATTCATTATATGGTAAAACTTGATGACAGATTGAGCAGGATCAAAACGGGGGTTGTGGACCAGGGAAAATATTTCGTCATAAACCGGGGCAGGCAATATGGGAAGGCCACGGCGCTGAAAGCTCTGGCCCAATATCTTAATGAGAATTATTTTGTGATTTCCATGGATTTTCAACTGCTCAGTACGTCCAGCTTTGAAAGTGAACATCAGTTTGCAACTGCATTTGCCGGATATTTTGTACAATGTATAAAAGATGGAAAAAGCTGTGCAGACACACTGAGCCAAGAGATATCCGTTTTAGAAGAAGTGACAGCAGACAGAGAATATGACATGGGAATGAATATAACGAAAGAGGAGAAGAACAGCTCACAGACTATCTGAACTATTTCCGCCAGGAAAAGGGATATATGATCAGCTTTAATTTCAATAAAAAGAAAGAACCTGGAGTGAAGGTGCTCAAACTAAATAAAAAGACCCTTGTGGAGGCGGTTGTCTAAAGACGGAAACCGATACGCAATCGTGTCACTCCGTACCCACGCCTCTTCAAAATGGATATGGTGGTCATGAGCATCGTTATCCTCTGCATCGTATCCGCCCTGCTCTATCAGGCAGTGGCCTGGCTGGAGAAACGCATATAAGCAGGCTGTCCGGCGCTTCCGGCCCTCTGCAGGGGCTGTTTCGGTAAGCTTTCACCGAAAAACAGGGGTACACCCCTCCCATATGCAAGCTGTTCAGCCGAAACTGGCATCAAGCAGGGGATTGGAAAAGTTCTTCCCCTACCCGCCGCGCAGCCCGCATGCTGCTTTGTCAGCAAACTCCCCCTTTGCGGGCCTGTGCATCAAAAGAGGGCGCTCCCGCCCCGGGAACACCCTCTTTCTCATAAAATCACTTTATGTAAACAAACTTCATCAGCATTATCGTAAACCGCCCGCTTATTTATCAGCCGCGATGCGATCCTTGTTGATTTCCTTCCACATCTCCACATCCACACCCTTCCAGGATAACTTATCCGGGTTGTAGTACGGATCCTTCTTGGCCTTCATCTGCTCCTCATAGTCCTTGTAGAGGGCAAAAGCCTTCGGAGACAGCGCAAGCACGATCAGCATGTTGATCCAGGTCGAGCCGCCCAGCGCAAGGTCTGATAAGTTCCATGCAAGGCCGGAGTCAATATTGCCCCAGATAAAGATCAGGATCGGCATGGCAATCTGCATGATGCGGATAACCGTCTTACGGGTCTTCTCCTTATCCTTGCCCTGGAACAGATACAGGGTCGCTGTCTCAGCCTCATAGTAATAGCTGATCAGACAGGTAAAGGAGAACAGCGCGAGCATCACAGCGATGAACAGAGGAGCGATACCGCCAAGCACGGTACGGCAGCCAAGCTGAACGAAGATAACGCCGTTTGTCCCTGACGCCGCCAGATCTGCCAGCTCCGGAGCGCCGGTTCCAACATAACCGAACTGTGTGTTGTAGCAGCCGGTAAGAAGCATCATCAGACCGGATGCGGTACAGACAATAACCGTATCCAGCCATACGCCGGCCGCGTTTGCCATACCCTGTTTCACCGGGTGGCTCGTCTCTGCCGCTGCCGCGGTCGGGGAGGACTCGCCCATACCGGATGCGGACGAGAAGGTGCCTCTCTTAACACCCTGCTGGATCGCGATGCCGACGCCGCCGCCTAAAAGCGCTTCCGTGCTTCCAAACGCGCACTTTACAACCGTGCCGAGCAGGGAAGGAAGCTGGCCGATATTCATCAGTAAAATAATAACCGTTACAATCAGATAAATCGTTACCATAGGCGGAACGATCAGGGACGCAACCGCGCTGATTCTCTTAACGCCGCCGATAACTACAACTGCCATGATAAGGGCTACAACGAGAGCGGAAATCCACATCGGGATACCGATCGCGTTCTTAAAGCCGTCGCAGATCGTGTAGGTCGCCGCCGCCGGCATAAAGCAGGCCACGCCGATACCGAAGAAAGCCGCGAAAAACGCGCCGTAGGCTTTCCATCCAAGACCTCTCTCCGCACAGTAAGCGCCGCCGCCGCGGTACTGGCCGTCTATCTTTGTCTTATAAAGAACAGCCAGCGTACACTCTGTAAAGCACACCGCCGAGTTCGTCATACCGGCTAAAATCATCCAGAACAGAGCGCCCGGGCCGCCCATGTAAAGAGCAACCGCAACGCCTGCAACGTTACCGGTGCCCACACGCATGGCCATGGTGGTACAGAAAGATGCGAATGAGGAAATACCGGATTCGGAATTGCTCTTGTCAATAATACGGCTCCACATATCCTTAAAATGCACGAACTGGAAAAAGCCTAAACGTATTGTAAAAAACAGGCCGCTGCCGAAAATCAGTACCAGCATTCCAACGCCCCAGATAGGACCGTTCAGGATACCGACCAGATTATTAAGTCCATCAAGCATAAAATAAGTTCCCCCTTTTTTCATGATTGTGCCGCGCGCAGACACTGGTTTAAACCAGGTTTTAAACTTTAGTCTATTTTAGCAATTCCTACATGAAAAGTCAAGGAAATATTAAAATCATATAAAGTTTTATACATTTTTTTATAAACTCTGACCGTTATGGGGACAATGTCCAGTAACATTTTAGGCAATCTGAATGGTCAGCAGTTACACTCAACCGTTCAGACGGCCTGAACCAATAGCGCCTAGAGCGTGTTTGAAAAATCATTCCCGCCATCTGCACGCCCCACTTTGCGGCATATTTGTGCCAAATTCACTTAACGCAGCCCACTGCGCCGCGTTCATTTGGCCCAAATCTCCCACAAAGCGGAACGCACATCTGGCAGAAAGCATTTTTCAAACACGCTCTAGTACAGCGGACTATTGCGGAATGTTGTTTATCGTGGGAAGGCTGCCAGTGTTCCGGATACAATTTCCCCTCTCTCCCGTCGGCACGCTATACCCGGACGCCTTAGCTGTCCAGTAAGCTCTCCTGCTCCAGAGGGACAAACACCCTTGCTCTCATGGGATCCTTCATCGTTTCCTCCGCCTTAGCCGCCCTCACCGCCTCCTCACAGAACACCTCCTGTGAATTGATCGGGGCCCGGCCGCGGCGGTCGCGCTTCCCATAGCTCCCGTCCGGGCGCAGGTACTGGGCTTTCACATTATCCGCAAGCTGCACATCGAGAATATGGAGCAGCCGCTCCTTAAGCTCCCCGTCCTCAACCGGGAACAGGATCTCCACACGGCGGTCTAAGTTTCTCGGCATCCAGTCCGCGCTTCCCATAAACACCCTTTTATCTCCCCCGTTCTCAAACAGGAAGATCCGGCTGTGCTCCAGGAAATTCCCCACGATGGACCGCACCGTAATGTGCTCGCTGAGGCCCGGTATGCCCGCCTTCAGGCAGCATATCCCGCGCACGATGAGCTCAATCTGCACGCCCGCGCACGACGCTTCATAGAGGTTTGCAATCATCTCCTTATCGCACAGCGAATTCATCTTGGCCACAATACGGGCCGGCTTCCCCTCCTGCGCATTCCTGATTTCCCGCATGATCAGCCTCTTAAACCTCCCGCGCAGCCACAGAGGCGCAACAGACAGCTTATTCCATCCAAGCGGCTCCGAATACCCGGACAGCATATTGAAGACAGCCGTGGCGTCCTCCCCAATCTGCGGATCACACGTAAATAAGCCGCAGTCCGTATAGAGCTTCGCCGTGGAGTCATTGTAATTCCCGGTTCCCAGATGCACATAGCGCCGGATTCCGTCCTCTTCCTTGCGCACGATCAGGGTGATCTTGCTGTGGGTCTTTAAACCCAGCAGGCCGTAGATGACATGGCAGCCCGCCTTTTCCAGCATCTTGGCCCACAGAATATTGTTTTCCTCGTCAAACCGCGCCTTCAGCTCCACCAGGACTGAAACCTGTTTACCGTTATCCGCCGCCTCCGCCAGCGCCGAAATGATCGGCGAGTTTCCGCTCACGCGGTACAGCGTCTGCTTGATCGCCAGCACCTCGGGATCCCTTGCGGCCCGTTTGATGAAATCCACCACCGGCTGGAAGGTCTCAAAGGGATGTGTGACAAGGATATCCCCCTTGCGGATATTTGTGAAAATATCATCCTCATTCATCAGCGCCGGGACAGGCTGGGGCGTATAGGGCGGCGCCTTGAAGCCCTCAAAGCCCGGAAGACCGTAAACCTTCATCAGCACCGTCAGATCAAGAGGGCCGTCGATCTCATAGATGGACTCATTCCCCACGGAAAGCTCCTTTTTCAGGATGCGCAAAAGCCGCTTATCCGCGTTCGCCTCAATATCCAGCCGGATCACCTCGCCCCACTGGCGTTTTTTCAGCTTTTTCTCGATCTCCTTTAACAGATCCTCCGCCTCGTCCTCATCAATGCTTAAATCCGCATTCCGCATAACGCGGAAGGGATGGCAGGAGATAATATCATAATTCAAAAACAGCTTGTCAATGTTTCGCTCAATAATCTCCTCCAGATAAATGATCGCGGCCGGCCGCGAATCCGGCAGAACCAGCACGCGCGGAAGCACAGACGGAACCTGCACCATGGCAAACTCCAGCTCCTCGTCGCCCTTTTTCTTCTTAACCAGAGCCGCGATATTCAGCGATTTGTTGCGGATCAGGGGAAACGGGCGCGACGAATCCACCGCCATGGGCGTCAGGACCGGGTACACCATTTCCTCAAAATACCGATCCACATACGCGCCCTCCGCCTCGTTTAGCTCCTCATGGCCCGCGACCACCCGCAGGCCGTTATCATGGAGCAGGGGAAGAAGCGCCCTGGAGTACGTCTTATACTGATCCTCAACCAGCGCATGCGTCTTTACGCCGATCGCGTCGAGCTGCTGCTGCGCTGTCATCCCGGCAATGTCCGGCTTATTGTAGCCCGCATGCACCATATCCTTTAATGAAGCGACGCGCACCATAAAGAATTCGTCCAGATTGGAGGCCGTGATGCTTAAAAATTTCAGCCTGTCAAAAAGCGGCGTCGTCTTATCTCTTGCCTCGCCCAGCACCCGGTAATTAAACTCCAGCCAGCTAAGCTCACGATTCACATAATTCTCCGGTTCCATGTATCTCACTTCTGCTTCCGCCACGTCTACGACCTCCGTTTCTGCCTGATTACAGGCCGTATTCCAAATATTTCCTCAAAAAAGTCCGCCTTCTGGTTAAAGGAATACACCTCTGACATCATATTCCCCGCATAGGCGGTCGTCACCACCAGCTCATTGTCCCGGACCGACAGGCGGCAGTCGGCCAGCTTCTGCCTGTGCCCCCGATCCATGGAATTGGCCAGGCGCAGGATCGCCGTCAGCTTGGCAATGACGTTCTTAATCTCCCGGCCGGATTTTGCCGAACCCTCTGACTGCGAGGGATCCGAGCTCAGCTCCACATCATCATAGGCATATTCCTGGATATTATAGCACACCACGTTCGCGACAATCTCCTGCTCTAAGTGAGACAGGCCGATGATCTCCGTGGCCATCACAATCTGATACGAACTCTCCGAGCAGCCGGTGATGCTGATAAACTTCCCGCAGGCATGAAGAATGGCGGCTATCTGCAAAAGCAGCCTCTCCCGCTCGCCCAGGCCGTGGTATTTCTTTGTGGCGTTGAAAATCGCCACCGCCGCGCGCTCCACCTCCTGCGCATGCGCGCCGTGGCACTTATAGCGCTTTGCCATATTGCGCGCTGCGGACAGGATATCGCCTGTAAAATCGTGATGGAACTTGACGAGCTTGTTCTCCTGGCCGTATTCCGCGGCAATGCCGTCGCACAGGCGGATGCCCGGCGTCCATACATTCTCCGCCCCGGTCATATCCAGAAGCGTTTTATAGATAATCGCGCTCGGGACCAGAATCGCCGCGTAATCGTGCTCCAGCTCATAAGCGTCCTCAATCTCATCCAGCGTCATGTGAATCAGCTTTGTGCAGAATTCCTTAAACTGGCCGGCCGTAAAGCGCTCCCTCGTCTTTTCCTTCATCCCGCGCCGCACCATATAGATAATGCTCTCCCCGGTCACAATCAGATTTCGGATCTGACGATCCTTCAGGTACATCTTTTTAAATGTATACAGCTCGCTCTCCACCATCTCCTCGATGATCTCCGGCACCATGCGGTAATTCACCCGCCAGTGCGCCGCCATCTCGCTGATCCGCAAAACGCCCAGCTTTAAGTTCTGTGTCGAAACCAGCGTATCCTTGTCGAACAGGGAAATCTGGGAGCTGCCAAAGCCCACGTCCATAATCGCGGTTCCCGTCTGGACGGTTTTCTGGAATTCCGTATTGCGGGACGCGACCGCCTTATAGCTTAAAAACCGAAGCTCTGAATTGCTTAAAGTCTTTACATTCAGCCCGGTGCGCACGCTGATCTGGTCAAGGACAATCTGGCTGTTCTTTGCCTCGCGCAGCGCGCTGGCCGCGCAGGCGCGGTAATCATCCACCCGATAGGACTTCATCACCTCCGTAAACTTCTTAAGAACCCCGCACATCTCCTCCACCAGCGCGTAGCTCAGCCTGCCGTCATTGTAGGTTTCCTTGCCAAGCACCAGCGTATGGCGCAGGTGATCGATCTCCCGGATCCCGAATTTGGTCGAAATCTCATAGATCCCCATCTCCAGATCAAATGAGCCTACATCAATCGCAGCAAAGGTTTTCATTGCCATACTCCATTACCTCCTGCCTCATTTTCCCAGTAAATATGTGATAAACTGGGCCGCCGTGCGGCCGGATAAGCCCCCGTGGCTTAACTCCCACCGGTTCGCCTCCAGGTAAAGCTCATCCTCCGGCATCGAAATATGATGCCGCTTCGCCAGCGTCCTCACAATCCGCTGGAACTCCTTCTTGTCCGGGGAGCCATAGTATATCGTCACGCCAAAGCGGGACGCCAGAGACAGCTTTTCCTGCACCGTGTCGCTGCTGTGCAGCTCGTCGTCCAGCTCCCGCTTATCGCTGAACTTCTCCCGAATCAGATGACGGCGGTTCGAGGTGGCGTAAATCAGCACATTTTCCGGCTTGATCCCCAGCCCGCCCTCGATCAGCGCCTTTAAATATTTATATTCTGTCTCATGCTCCTCAAATGACAGATCATCCATATAAATAATAAAGCGGTAATTGCGGTCCTTGATTTGCTCCAGCACGTCAAAAAGGCAGCCGAACTGATGCTTATAGACCTCAATCATCCGCAGCCCCCTGTCATAGTACCGGTTCAGGACTGCCTTAATGCTCGACGACTTCCCTGTGCCGCTGTCCCCGAATAACAGAACGTTATTCGCCGCCCGGCCCTCAATAAATGCCTCCGTATTCCCGATCAGCTTCTCCTTCTGCCGCTCATACCCCACCAGATCCTCAAGACGGATACATTCCACACGCGTTACCGGCTCAATCGAAACAGCCCCGCTCCCGTCCGGACGCACGTGAAACGCCTGATTCAGGCCAAACCGCCCCACGCCATATTCCCGGTAAAACTCTGTCACCGCGGCCTGGAATGCCTGTGTGTCCTCTGCCCCGGAAAGGGCCGCGGCAAGCTCCATGATCCGATCCCGGATCCGCCTGTTCAGCACGCGGCTGTTCCCCGCCGGATTCTCAAAATCCGCAAGCTGTCCGAACAAGTTTTCCCCGTCCGCGTCCAGAGCGCCGATGTCGCAGGAAAACACCTCCCTCATCCGCGCAAAATCAAGGGCCGCCAGGCGCTCCAGGCTCCCCCCCGGAGAGCCGGAAATCTCGCAGGCTACGCTGTAGGCGTTCTCATGGGACGCCATACAAAAAGCCAAAAAGCAGCGCCACAGATTCCCGCTGAACCCATAAGCCACTGCCATATCAATCAGCCGCCCGGCGCAGGCGCAGGCATCCCCCGCGCCGCCCGACAAAAGGCCGCACATATCGTCAAATAATTCCTGATACTGCAAATTCCGGTACAAAATCATACGGTTTGCACCGCCCGTCTTCTTCTCTCCCATACCGCTCCTTTTTCGTTTGTGCCTTTCCCTGTCCCTTAATAATTCCCCAGGATCTTCACATTCTTTGCCTCTCTCATAATGCCAAACAACGCGTTCATCACGCCCGCATCCTCCAGATTTCCCTCAATATCCACAAAAAACCGGTACTCCCAGCTCCGCCCCGGGATGGGACGCGACTCGATCATCCTCATATTGACATGATTAAAAATAAAATTGCCCAGGATATTGTAAAGGCTTCCGCTCGTATGCGGCAGCTCAAAGCACAGGCTCAGCTTCTCCGCCCCCTCCCGGTAGACGGGTTCTTTTGAGAGGATCAGAAAACGCGTGGTATTGTCCCTGCTGTTATTGATCGGCCCGGCCAGGGGCTTTAAGCCGTACAGCGCGCCCGCTGTCTCGCTGGCAACAGCCGCCTGTCTCTTATCCCCGTCCTCCTGCACCTTTTTCGCCGCCACCGCATTATTCTCCATGCTCACCTGCCGCCAGCTTCTCCTGGCGTTTAAATACTCCGAGCTCTGCATCAGCGCCTGCGGATGCGCATACACCGTCTCCACATCCTGAAGCTCCGCATCCTGCGTCCCCAGCAGGAAATGGTTCACAGGAATGAAAATCTCTGCCACAATAAAATTCGGGTATCTGACCAGCAGATCATAATTATCCGTCACCGCCCCCGCGGACGAATTTTCAATGGGAAGGACTCCAAAATCGGCCCGGCCTTCCTGCACCTCCTCCATCAGATCCTCAAAACGCTTCACATGATAGATATCTGCGTCCCCGCCGAAAAATCCCATGGCAGCCGCATGCCCGTAAGCCCCAAAAAGCCCCTGGAAAGCAACCCTCTTGCCCTTTATATCCAGCTCTTTTACCGGCCGAAAGCCCAAATCAGGCCGTTTCGTCCGCTCCGCCATCGTCTGGTACTGATACCGGCGGCTTAACGTCATCATCTGGAGGAACAGCTCCCCCACGGCCTGCTTATTAAACGCCCCGTTTGCCATACCGGTCAGGGCTTTTATCTTTTCCGCCTCCCGCTCCGGATCGTAAACAGCCTTTCCAGTGGCAAGCTTATACTCTGCCACCTCCCCGCACAGGCGCATGCGCTCCTCAAAAAGGGACTCCATCTGCGTATCGATTTCATCCAGCTTTATTCTGATTTCCTTCAGATCCATGGCTACTGATCTCCTTCTCCAGCATCTCAATAATAATTTTTCTCGTATAAGTACCGGCAAATTTCCTCTCTTCAGGAGGCAGCTTCTTAATATAAAACGGCGTCCCGAATTCGATCGTCACACGCGACGGACGCATGAACGGAATATGCTTTTCAAAGACATCCGCTGTGCCTGAGATCGCCACAGGGATCACCGGGCATCCCGATTTTTCCGCGATCTTTAAGCTCCCCTCCTTAAACGGAAGAAGCTCAAGGATGTCTTCGCTCCGGTTGCGGGTCCCCTCCGGGAAGATCCAGATAGACACGCCGCGCTTCACCTTCTCAATCCCCTCCAGAATTGCCTTTAAGCCCTCCTTGATGTTCTTCCGGTCTAAGAACAGGCAGTTGACATTCACCATCCAGTCCGACAGGAACGGATACCGCAGCATCTCCTTTTTCGCCACAAATCCCAGTTTTCCCGGAACCGTGGTATAGCCCACCAGAATGTCAAAATAGCTCCTGTGGTTCCCCACATAGAGCACCGGCTGCCCCTTGGGGATATTCTCCATGCCCTTAACCGTCACGGACACGCCCACGACATGCAGGATCAGACGGAACATCTTCCTCACAATCCGCAGGCTCTCCTCCTCCATCTGATTGGGATTCGACTTTGCCAGCTCCTTAAGCCTGTGCAGTTTGCCAACCGAGCCTCCCAGGAATCCAAATAAAATCACTGCCACTACTATAAACCGAAGCATAACGTCTCCTCCTCTTTTTATCGTGTCTATTATATAAAAAGAAGGCGCGTTTTACAAGAGTCAGTTTCGCTTCCCACATCTATAAAAGCGGCGACAAAAGGCGGCAGCACTGCTCCTTAAAGCGGATCAGGAGCCCGCGCTCATTATAATC
This sequence comes from Otoolea muris, assembly GCF_943193115.1. Taxonomy (NCBI): domain Bacteria; kingdom Bacillati; phylum Bacillota; class Clostridia; order Lachnospirales; family Lachnospiraceae; genus Otoolea; species Otoolea muris. The sequence continues at coordinate 38,403 of NZ_CALPCY010000020.1, read as the reverse complement.
ATCCAGCGTGATTTCACGGCAGCGCGGCAGATCCTTAAGGAATACGTCCTCCAGCCGTTCTGTCGTCCGCTCGTCATAGATCACGGCATTGACCTCAAAATTGAGCTGAAAGCTGCGTATATCCATATTGGCTGTCCCGTAACAGCTCACGCACCCGTCCACTGTCACACCCTTGGCGTGCAGAAAGCCGTTCTCATACGTATAGCATCGGGCCCCTGCTTTTAACAGATCGCCGGCGTAGGAATACGTCGCCCAGTACACAAAGGGGTGATCCGGCTTGCAGGGGATCATCAGGCGCACATCCACGCCGGAGCGCGCCGCGATCTGCAGGGCGGATAAAACGGCGTCATCCGGAATAAAGTACGGCGTCTGGATGTAAATGTGATGGCGGGCCTTGTGAAACAGCTCCAGATAATTATCGCGGATCTGGCGCGTCTGCGTATCCGGCCCGCTGGATATGATCTGGATTCCCACTCCCTCCAGGAGACTGTCCGCAGGCAGGGGAAGGCCCTCTTCCTTAAAATAAGACATATCCCGGAACAGGTTCTCACCGGACGCATAGTTCCAGTCCTGCGCAAAGCGGAGCTGAAGCCCTAAAACAGCCTCGCCGCGCAGCTTTAAATGCGTGTCGCGCCAATAGCCAAACTTCGGATCCTTTGAAATATATTCCTTTCCGATATTAAATCCGCCCACATAGCCGACCCGCCCGTCAATCACCACAATCTTGCGGTGGTTCCGGTAATTGACACGCAGGTTCAGACGGCCTAAAAAGGGGGGGAAGAATACTGCTGTCTTCACGCCGGCCTTTCTAAGGCGTTCCCAGGCCCTCTTAGGCATAAACCGCCCGCCCATGCCGTCATACAGGATCCGGATCTCCACGCCCTGCGCGGCCTTTTTAAGAAGGATCGGAAGCAGGGAGCCAAATACCTCGTCATTTTTAATAATGTAATACTGGATATGGATATAGCGGCTGGCCTTCTCAAGCTCTGCTCTCAAATCCGCGAACTTCTCCACGCCGTCGGTCAGCAGATCCACCCGGTTATTCATCGTCAGCACCGCGCCGGACGTCTCCAGGTTATACACCACCAGATCCGAGTAATAGCCTGCCAGCGTCCCCAAAAGCGCCATATCGCGGCTTTTAATAAACTCCTCCTGGTTGCGCGCCGAATACTTCAGCCGGTCCTCAACCTCCTTGACCCGGAACATCTTGCTCTTCCTGAAATCCTGCTCCAGCAAAAGATAAAACAAAAACCCGAAAACGGGAATAAAATAAAGCGCAAGAAGCCAGGTCCAGACCGCCCTTGGATCATGGCGGCGGAAAAAGACAATCACCACGCAAAGCGCCAGATTAATTGCCCAGATATGGAGCAGAATCCACTGCCACAGCCCGGCCGCCTCGTCAAACACACACGCCAACATCTCCATCCTGCATCACCCCGGCCTTCCGGCCCTACTTAAAACGATTCACCGCCCTGTCATACGCATAGCCGGCCTCTGATAGCTTATCCTCCAGCCCGGCCCGCTCTATCTCAAATTCCCGGCAGAACTCATCCAAATCAGAAAAGCCATCCCGAAGCTGCGTATTCACAAAACTCACGCACATAGCCGGATCCTGCGGAATCTTTTTCATCATTTCTCCTCCTGTTCCTCAAACTCTACTGTTACATAGAATCCCCTGTCATTCTCCTCAATATTCTTCACCACTCCATGATCCGCCTTTAACCTGTCATTCAGCTTAAACAGGCCGGACATGGCCACAGCCGGCTCGATCATATAGTTTACATTAAACGGCGTGACCGACTCCGTAACCTCCACGGTCTGGCCGATCTCTACCAGATTCGGCCGCTCCATCTTAAATACAACCTCCCTGGACATAAGTTCATCCCTCCTGCGCTTTAAATGTACTCCCGGAATCAGGCGCAGCAGGATTCCGGGAGTACATCTGTCTCCATAAAGTATAAGCCCGTCCGCGGGAATAGTCAACAACGCTTCATTACAGTATCTTTTTATGACTCCCTCTCCTCCCGGATCCGGCCGGCCAGCTTAAGGAGCCGCCGAAAGCCCCATATCGCCGCCGCTGCAAACAGAAGGCTGAATGACACACCGACGCTTCTCCTCAACCACACAAGCCATGCCGGGATCTCCTCCCGGGACGCCCCGCGCGGTATCGCCCCGGGACGCGCGATCCGCCCGGCATCCCTGGCCGGCTCGCCTCCCGGCATCCCGCGGTAAGCCGTTTCCCCATCCTCCGGCCCCGCCCTCTCATACTCCGTCAAAAGCCGGTATCTCGTGTAATCCGGAAGCGCCGTCTCTCCGGCATAAACCGCCCGGCAATCCCACACTCTCCGGCTTCCCGACGCTCGGGCGTCGCGGCAGAGAATCCCGTTTTCATCCCTGTACGCCTCCCCGTCCCATCCAATCGACTCAATCCGATAATCCTCTTCCCTTTTCCCCAGCGCCTCCAAAAGTTCGGCCCGGTATGTCCACAGGGAAGGTCCCTTTGGATCATGCGGAATTGTAAGCTCCCCCAGACGGTAATAATCCGCCCCATACGTGTGAAAGGTCACGGTAAACGCAAAATCCCCGCTCCAGCGCTCCTCTTCAAAGGACGCGCTCTGAAAAGGAAGCGCTGCTTCAAATGTCTTCCCGCTCTCCTCGTCCCAAACCTCCATCTGCGCGGTCTGCGGCGCTTCCATATCCCGGCTCACCTCCCGGTAGATCACCTCCCCGGACAACTGCCGTCTCCGTCCTGTGGCCGGAACCTCCAGAAGCGTCTTTGATACAAGCCTAAAGCGCTCCCCGCCTTCATCTGTGAACTCCTCCGGGGGCTCCGGAATCATCTCCGGCGAATCATAGATCTCCGAATAGCGCGCCCAGTCTCCATCCTGCCTCTCCTCGCGCGCATAGACAAAACCAGAGCCCATCCCCCAAAAAGCGCCCATATCCGGCGCCGCGGACAGACAGAGCATAAAGGCCAGGCACAGCCTTCCCCACGCTGTCCGGGCGTCCGCGCGCGTATGTTTAAAAATCCGCCTCCCGCCTGCGCGCATCCCGCGCCGCGCATACTCCATATTCATCGTACATCCTCTCCTTCTTCTTTACGCTCTGGTACGGCTCCCTCTGACAGCGCCCAGGCGAAGCCTCCTGCCAGCAGAACAAAATCTCGCTGTAAGCCTTGTGTAATCCCCTGTATTCTCCTCTCATCTCCCGTCTGATTTCCTTTCCGGCGGCCTGATAAAACATCGCTGACATTCACCGTGATCTGCACCTGATCCCGGCAAAAACCTGTATACAAAAAAGGAACGGCCGCTGTGATTGCAGCGAACAATAACATTCTATTCTGATTTTTAACACATTATTCCGGATTTGCTATGCGATACACATCAAATGAAAGCATCGAACCATATGAACCCGCCGATGCCCGGCCCGAACGGGCTTTCCTGAATGAACGGCATCGAACACACTGTCTGTATTGATTGTATTATACCTCAAACAAGGCGGATATACAAATAAAAACTTCATAAATTATTCCCGGCCGTTCACAGGGCGGGGAAAACCGGCAGAAAACCGCCTTGCAAGCGAGCTTGACGTCTGTTTTCTGCCGGTTTTCCCCGCCCCGTGAACGGCAGCATGTGAATAGCCGGGAATCCGCAATTCCATTATTCTGTTACATACCTGCTATTTAAACACGACCGGCTTCTCCATAAACTCCATCCTCACAACGACATATGGATACGACGGCTCAGAACCGGTCTGCTCTCCCTGCTCCGGTCCCTCAAGCTCGGTCCGGATCGTGATGGAATTCTCCGTCAGATAAAGCTCCGGCACTGTAATACTGTACCCCCCTGTTTTTTGTTCCCCATATCCGGCCGCTATGTACAGATCCTGGCCGCTCGTATACGTCAGACGGAACGGCTCCCGCTTCTTTTGCTCAATGATCTCCTGCAGCTCCTGGGGAATCTCATTCTGCCCCACAACCGTAAACTCCAGATCCTGGATCTTATCCTCCGCTTCCTCCTTCTTGCCGCACCCGGCCAGGCACGCGGCCAGCATCAGAAGCGACAGTACAAAAAGCGCGAAACACTGTTTTCCTTTTTTTAGGATTTTCATAACAACTCCCTGCTTGGTTTAATTACTACCATTTTATTGGAGCCCGCAGCGCTTTATGACCTGGAACAGAAAAACTTTTGCATTTACAGGCGTCCGCTAATCCCGATCCCTGCTGCACGCCTGGAGCTGGTGCTGGTATTTCTCCCTTGTCGCCATCCCGCCGCGGATGTGCCGCTCTGCCTTGTTGATATCCAGAATCACCCTGGCCCGCGCCGCAAGAGACGGATTGATGTGCTCTAAGCGATCCGTCACATCCTTATGCACCGTAGATTTGGAAATCCCAAATTTCTTCGCCGTCTGCCTCACCGTCGCATTGTAGTCTATAATGTAATTGGCTATCGCTACCGCACGCTCCTCGATATATTCTTTCACGGAAAATCCCCCGCAAAATCTTATTTTTACAGATTATGCGATGCGGCCTGCAAATATGTTCCGTTTTCAGGCCATTGCCCCTGATCCCATTCACACCTCTGCCATGTATTTAAGCCACAGTCACTTTTTTGTTACTATTCTTGGGACTCATCTTCTTGTCCGGCATAGCCAGACAAGAAGCATCGGGCGTCCGCCCGATGGGGAAAACAGGCGGAAAACCGCCTTACAAGCAAGCTTGACGTCTGTTTTCCCCGCCCCGTGAACTGTAACACTTTTTTCTTTTTTCTTTCAATTTTTTCCACCACGTTGACATTTATCCTCCCCGCTTTTATAATTTACGTAAGAAAAAGGAGGATAAGCTTCATGAATTTTACCCATAACTCTCGTAAACATATAACAAAAAAGACTGTCGCAGGCTGTCTGTGCCTGTCGCTTGCCTTTCTGGCGGCAGCTCCGCTTTCTGCATGGGCAGGCCCCGCCGGCGATATACCGCCTGCAGTTACGGTTCCTGACTCCGGGACCGGTTCCGGCCCTGCCGGCCCGGGAGGCGGAGGATCCGTCACGATCCCCGATACTCCGCCCGCTGCGGATGATTCCTTTTACAATCAGGCGATTACGGATCCCATCGTGCATCCCGTTGACAAATATAGCTACGAACAGATGGAGCAGGACATCCTTGCCCTGGCCGCCCGCTATCCGGGCCGCATCAGTTATCAGACGATCGGCCAGACCCTGGACGGCAGGTATATCTACGATATCGTCATCGGCAACCCGGGCGCCCAGAAAAAGATCCTCTTTCAGGGCGCCATCCACGGAAGGGAATATATCGTCGTTCCCCTGATGATGCAGCAGATTGAATACATGCTGGCCTTCCAGGATTCCGGCAGCTACCTTGGCCAGCCGCTAAACGCCCTGATGGGTCAGACTGCCATCCACTTTATCCCCATGTCCAACCCGGACGGAGTCGCGCTCAGCCAGCTCGGAGAAAGCGCCATCCGTTCCCCGGAGCTTCTGGAAGGCATACGGGCCATGTATGCCGCCGATGTGGCTGAGGAACGCACTGCGCTCCCCTATGAACAATATCTCGTCCGCTGGAAAAGCAACGCGCGCGGCGTTGATTTAAACCACAATTTCAACGCTGACTGGGAGTCCTTAAATCCCACTTTAAACCACGGCTCATCCTCAGATTTCAAGGGAAGCGCCCCGCTCTCCGAGCCGGAATCACAGGCCCTGGCAAACGTGATTGCGCAGAACGGCTTCTCTGCTGTCATCAACTACCACGCCATGGGACAGGTGATTTACTGGGATACGAACGACAACAAAAAAGCGGCCGAATCGTATGACATGGCAACGGCCGCCTCCGGAGTGACCGGATACCAGATCATGGGCTCCAAGGGCGTCGGCGGCCTCAAAGACTGGCTACAGCGCGAAACCTCCCCGATCGCCGGGATCACCCTTGAGGTGGGGCGCTCCGCCTGCCCGGTCGCATTTTCCGAATATCCCGCGATCTGGGAACAGAATAAAGGGATACCATGCCTGTTCCTGCAGTACATTTTAACACACTGATAAATACCACACGCCAAACTGTGATTGCCGCAGAGACGGACTGTTCCAGTCAGCCCGTCTCTGCGGCAATCCCCTCTTTCTTCAAAAATCCCTTCACAGCTTCATCCCACTCATGTTCCAGGCTCTTATCCATAGTAAACTGGTTCACAGACAGCCCGCTCACACAATACAGCGCCTGATCCTCATAGCGCACATTGATATAAAGCCCTGTCTCCTCCGGCTTCCAGGACAGGCCGTGCGCTTCCAGAAAACGGGCCGTCTGCGCGGGCGGCAGCTTAAACACAATGGCAAAGCTCTCCGGCAGACGTTTCCCCTTAATCAGAGAAAAGCAGAACGGCCGGATTATCTTCCAGAAAGAGTATTCCCCGATCCCCTGCTCCTGCCTCTCCTCCTCGGAATAATATCCCCTCCGGACCGCGCCGTCAATAGCAAACCGATTATACGTAACAACCGACGCCTCTCTGACCATCCATTTATCAAACGTCTCCCCAATAAACAGCTTCTTTGTAAATTCTTTTAAATCCTGTATCCTTAACGCTACCATAACCGTCTACTCCATCCCCATTTTCACTGCCAGAATCCGCCGGACCGACTCCTCGATCCGCGCCTCGGAAAGCGTCCCGCTTTTCACAGCCTGCAGCACCCCGTTATAGGCCCCTTTGAAATCAGCGGGCATCAGAAGCATATCGACTCCAGCCTCAAGGGCCAGTACCGCCGCCTCCGCCGACCCGTAGGAATCTGTCACGGCGCCCATATTCAGCGCGTCTGTCACAACAATCCCGTCAAACCCCAGTTCTCCCCGCAGAATATCCGTCACCATTTTCTTTGAAAATACAGCAGGCGTCTCGTCGCCCGTCACCTTTGGCGCTGCGATATGACCGACCATCACGAAACGGCACCCGGCCTTTATGCCTTCCCGGAAGGGGACAAACTCCTCCTCCCGCATCTCCTCAAGCGTCCGGAGCGTCTGCGCATACCCCTTATGGCTGTCCTCAGCCGTCCCCCCGTGACCCGGAAAATGCTTTACAACCGCCTCCACGCCCTTCTCCTTAAGCCCGCGGATCACCTCATTCGTAAAGGCAGCCGCCGACGCGCCTCTGCTCCCAAAGGAACGCCTCGCCACCACCGTGTTCTCCGGATTCGTTATCACATCCGCCACAGGCGCGAAATCTACATTAAATCCGTATCCGGCCAAATACTCCCCGATTACGGTTCCGACCCGGTAAGCCTCCTTCGGATCCCCGCCCGCGCCGATCTCGCTCATATCAGGAAAAGACGCTTCCCCAAACTCCTCGCGGCCGCTGATCCTTGCCACCTGCCCGCCTTCCTCGTCCACGCTCAGAAACGGGATCACGCCGATCCGATCCACAAAATACCCCTTTGACTTAGAAAGCATGTCCCTGACCTGTTCCGGACTTTTCAAATTCTGCCGGAAATAGACAAGCCCGCCCACAGGATACGCGCCGATCGCCTCCCTGGTCGCCGCCCCGGCCGCATACACCTCGTTCACCCCGGTCAGCGCCTCCGGCGTGATAATAAAAAGCTGCAGAACCTTTTCCTCAAGCGTCATCTGCTCCATCTGCTCCTCCGGTGTCCGCGCCGTCTTCCCGGAGCCTGGCGTCTCTCCCGCCGTCTCATGCCGCACCGCGTCCCCCGCTTCGCTCTCCCCCGGCGCTTCCTTCACCTGGCTGCTCTCTAAAAGAACACGGCTGGCCGACGGATCATCCGGAAAAAACTCTGTCTCCACCTCCGCCATCTGATCCCGCTCATCCGCCTTCCTGCTCTCTCCCCTTATCATTCTATGCCAGTAAAGCCATCCGGCCGTCACCACCAGCGCCGCCAGCACAAGGGACAGAAATCCCACGCCTCCCATGCCTTTGCGCTCTTTCCGGCCGCTGTCTCTTCTCCGGCTCTGCCCCTGGTTCTGGCGCCTGCCTCTGCCATCCCGATCTTCTCTCATATCATTTCTTTCCTTTTCTGTTCATTCCGGTAACCGTACAGACAACCAAAACGGTTATTTCGCATATTCCCTGTAAATCTCAAAAAAATCCGCTCCCGCGCTGTAGCTTCCCTCTCCCAGGGACAACTCCTCCCACACATTCTCCGGGTACGACAGCGCCACCGTTTCGCGGAAGCTGTCATAGATCGCCTGAAACGCCCTGCGCTTCCTCTCCTCAAAAATCAGCTTCTTCCTGGCGTCCGTGGCCTCCTCATCGTAATCGCTGACGCATTTGAGCACATAAAACGAGCCCTCTGACTCGATCGGCCCGCTTGTCTGGCCGCCCGCCAGCGCAAAAGCCGCCTCCTCAAACACAGGCGTCTCCTCCCCGTGCCCCAGCCGGCGCGCCGTAACCGGAAGATCCGCTTCCAGGGCGCACGCCTCAAAATCAGCATTCTCCTCCGAAACCCTGGCCGCAAATGCCTGCGCCTCCTGGAAATCAGCACATTTCACCTGCTGGATAGAAATCATCTTGGCCTCGCTGTCGCTGACCTCCAGATCAATCCCTGCCGTCACATCCTCCACAAGCTTCTCCGCCAGCCGGTAATCCTCAAACAGGCTCTTAACCGACTCCCTCGTCACACCCATATAAGAAATATCCGCATCCGTCAAACGCTCATAATATACCTGCGAAGCCTCGGCCATCGCGGCCCGCTCCTCAGCCGTCAGGGCAACCTCCCTTTCTTCGGCCAGCAGGTTCATCACCTTAAGCTCGTCCATAAAGCATCGGATCTGCTCCGTTAAATAATCATCAAACGTTTCCCCTCTCTCCTCCAGAGAAACCTGCCAGATCTGATCCGTACACACTGCCTCATAGCGGTTCTTTTCCGTCGTGGCAATCACCATAATATCAGCCCGTGAATATCCCTCCACGTTCTGCCCGTCCCCCGGAACAGGGAGCGCTGCCTTACAGCCAGCCAGACACGCCGACAGAAAAACGGCTGCCAGAAAAACGCCCTTTCGCCCTGCGCATCTTTCCCCGGCTTTCCTCCTGATAATCACCCTACGCCTCCCCTCACTGAAGCAACTGCAAAATCTTCATCACGCCGTTATTCCGGTTCGTATCAGCCTCAAAGCGGGCCGCCCGCTTTACCTCTTCCCTGGCGTTTCCTACTGCAAAGCTGTAATACGCCCGGCCCAGCATCTCAATATCATTCATCTGATCCCCAAAGGCCATGGTTTCCTCCGGGCTTATCCCCAAACTCTCCTGCAGCGTACGCACCGCCTCGCCCTTATTGATCCCGGGAGCCATGCAGTCCAGCCACATATCGCCGGAAATCGTCATCTTCACACGGTCCGAATACTCCTCAAAAAGCGCCTTCGTCGCCCCCTGAATATCGCTTTTGCGGTACGCGGATACCTTAATAATCTCATCTTGGACCGCTGTCACATCCTCTGTGCGGATAATATGAAAATGATACCCGTTCACCATCCAGTCAATAAACTCCTGATCCCCTGTCTCCAGATACGTTCCCTTGGCCCCGCCGACCATCACCTCCAGGTTCGGATCCTGCCGGATGCGCTCAGCCAGCGACACCGCCAGCCCTCTCTCCATGGGATACAGAAACAGATTCCGGCCATAGCATCCCATATACGCGCCGTTTTCAGCCACATAAAAAATCTTCTCCTTAATCGGGCGGAAGGTGTACTCAATACTCGCCGCCTGCCTCCCGCTGGCCGCTGCAAAATGGATCCCCTTTTTCTCCTTCAGATCCGCGATCAGCTCAAACAGCCTGGGGTTCACTTGGTTCTCCCCGTCCGCCACCAACGTTCCGTCAATGTCTGTCACAACTAATTTAATCATCCTGACCTCCGCGCATAAGTTCCTTAAGCTCCTGATAAAGCCTTCCGGCCGGCAGCCCCATCACATTTGTATAAGAGCCCTCTATTCCCCGGATAAAGGCCGCAAACCGTCCCTGAATCCCGTAAGCGCCCGCCTTATCCATCGATTCCCCGCAGTCAATATAGCCGTTTATCTCCTCATCCGTCATGGGATATGCCCTAACCCGCGTCTCCTCTGCAAACGTCTTAACCGTTTTGCCATATATCACGGTCACCCCGGTATATACCGCATGGCAGTTTCCCTGAAGGCTCTTTAACATACAAAACGCCTCCCCGCGGTCATGCGGCTTTCCGAGAATCCTTCCGCCTGCGCTGACCACCGTATCAGCGCCGATCACAACCGTATTGCAGAGCCCCTCTCCGCGCCCGGACGCCGCCTGCTCCCGGCGCAGCCGCTCCGCCACATCCGACGCCTTTCGCCGCGACAGCTCCATCACCATCTCATCCGGGCGTTCTGCCAGGATATTCTCGTCAACCTCACTGGGAATGATTTCAGGATCAAGACCAATCTGGCGCAGAAGATCCCGCCGCCTGGGCGAGGCAGACGCCAAAACCACGCGGATAGCGTCCGCTTTATGTTTTGTCTCCATTGTGTATGATTCCTCTTCCATTCATATTTTAAACAAATAATTGTCTCCCTATTTTATACCACAAAAGGCGGTTAGAGTACAAGGGCGTATGGGGGGATTGCGAAAAATGTTAGAATCCGCGCCCGCAGGGACCGCTGCGAAAGGGCCGCCCGTGACAGGTTTTATATCCGGCAAAATCCTGCTCAGAGAGCTCTAATATATGAAAAAACTGCCAGAACAGAAGCCCCCGCCCCTGCTCTGACAGATCCTTTTGGAAAAATGGCTGCCAATGCCCGCATACCATCTATCTGGCTGCCGCGGACAAATATCCCTACGCTTCTCAATATTAATTGACCCGCATGCGCCCAATCACCGGCTCGTCGCCCGCCCCGTCCTTCTCACGCCGCTCCAGATGGAAGCTATACAGAAAATCAGCCGCATAAAACATCAGGAGCGACAGGGCGACATACTTTCCTATGCCTGCCGGTATCCTGCTCACCGCGCCCTGCACCCAAACATTCAGGAGGCGGAAAAACACAATACCCAGGAGTCCCCATCCAAGGCTGCTCTCCAGACAGATAATTCCTTTGTAATTATATCTCTTCTTGCTGTAATCCCACCAGAAAGCCCCAAACAGCCAGATCATAATCCTCGCCGTCACCAGCTCCATCGTGGTGGCCATCAGCATACTGCAAAAATACAGCCTGACCATATTATTCGCCACGGGCCTCAGTATCAGGGCGGCCCCGATCGCCCCAAACCCGTAAATAATACAAAACGGACCATGCCCAAAGCCGCGGTTATAAATAAACTTCCTGTTTTCCAGGCTCAGCACCACACATTCCAATACATACCCGATCAGACTAAAGCCAAAAAAGCAATTGATCCAGAAATATATATCTATTTCTGCAAACATCGTTTCTCACCCTCTCTGTCCCGCCCCAGCCCTCATGCCCGCCGGCCTGAAAACTGCAGCCGCTATTCTTAAGCCGCCTGTCCGCCCCGCCGCAGGGCAAAAAACAGGCTGGCGCTGTAATGCTATTCAGTATAGTATAGAATCGTATGGAAATCAAGCTCTTTTAACATAATTTTAACATAAGAACGTTACTGTTGTAACAGTTCAGATAGGTCTGCGCACCTGCTGCGCTGACCGTACGAAAACGTGGCGGCAGCAGGCATCTGCCCCATCGCGAAGCGATTTTCATTGGCAGATGCCGTAACAGTTCAGGTTATTTGAACTGTTACTTACTGTTCACACCCCTGCCGGGTTGTCCCCAGTAACACGCTTCGCGATGCACACAAACCGCAAAAAATGCGGTTTAGCGCTGCTGCTCTCGGGTTTTCTGTGACTTTCGCTGCGCTGCACTCACAAAAAACACCTCGAATTGGCTGGTGTGTGAACAGTAACATGAGAACTTCTAACATCGGGGTATGCCCCGGCCAGTAACGCAGCCTCCTGAACAGCTTCCCCGCGCCTATCCAAAAAGCGGATCCATCGCCACTGCAATCACAATCCCCAAAATCGCCCCCGCCAGCACCTGTATCGGCGTATGCCCCACATACTCCTTCAGCTTTTCCTGCAAAACAACGCTGTCCAGCTTCAGCAGATCCTCAAAAAGAAGCCGGTTCAGCACCTTCGCCTGCTTCCCCGTCTCCTGCCGCACGCCGATAGCGTCATACATCACCACAGCGGCCAGAATAAAGCAAATCGCAAACTCAAAGCTCCCCGTCCCATAGCGCAGACCGGCCGCTGTGGCCAGGCCGCATACCGTGGCCGAATGCGAGCTCGGCATCCCGCCGGAGCCGACCAGCCGCTCCGGATTAAAGGAACGGTTGAGGCTGATGTCAAGCAGAGTCTTCAGTACCTGGGCCACCACCCAGCCCGTCACGGCGCTCATCAAAGTCTGATTACGTGTCAACTGCTGAAAAAATGTCATATTTATCTCCCGTAGTGCTCTCCCAAAAACGCCCCCCAAAGGCTGAACTGTTGCGCCATTACGACAATTTCAGCCCGTATGTTCCCAAATTCATTGAAAACACACGGGCTTGCTGTCAGCGTCCGGTCAATGCCGGACGCAGATTATTGATAAACCATTCCCTGACCCCGGATCCGACTTCTGCCAGGCTGCAGAATTTGTCGGCCCACACAATGGCGTATCCCTCCTTATACCGGGGAGGAATCAGCGTCAGGGGCCACATATGGCAGAGAATCATGTTCCGCTCCTTTTCCGTCGCCTGAAAATAACGCTCTGCATTCTCCATCGCAACTCTGGGATGGGTGAACCCATGAAAATGATCTCCGGTTTCTCTTGCATGCGTATGCCAGTCATACAGAAACAGATCATGCAAAAGAGCTGCCCGGGCGACCGAGCGGTAATCCCAGCCATATTTGCGGCAAAGCCGGTAGCTCAAATACGAAACCCGGATGCAGTGCTCCCGGCAGGTCGTCCGGCCATGCTGGTAATACCCGTCCATGGACAGAAACACAGGATGCTCCATAATGTCCCGGACGCACGCCATATACGCCTCGTCCGCCTTCCATGCCTCCCGCTTCACCCATCTCTCATCACCGGCCCACTCCTTAACCGCTTCCCGCTCCTCCGGTTTCAGTCCTGTCCGCTCCATGAAACCCGGCCTCCTTAATATCCAATCAGCCAGTCATAGAGTTCCTGGTACTTCATCGCCGACGCATTCCAGGAGAAATCAGCCGCCATCGCGCGATCCACAATCTTGTTCCACTCACGCTTTTTATTGTAAAATACATATTTCGCATAACGGATGCAGTCCAGCATCTCATGCGCATTGTAGTTTGCGAATGAAAAGCCCGTTCCGGTTCCCTCGTACTCATTGTACGGCCATACCGTATCCTTTAAGCCGCCTGTCTCGCGCACGATCGGCACTGTGCCGTAGCGCAGGGCCATAAGCTGGCTTAAACCGCAGGGCTCGAACAGAGACGGCATCAGGAACGCGTCGCAGCCCGCATAGATCCGGTGTGACAGATCCTCGGAATAGTAGATATTGGCCGATACGCGGTCATTATATTTCCAGTCAAAATGGCGGAACATATTCTCATACTTCTCATCGCCGGTTCCCAGAACCACAAGCTGCACATCGTCGCTGCAGATCTCGTCCATCACACACTGGATCAGATCAAATCCCTTCTGGTCCGTCAGGCGGGAAACAATACCAATCAGGAACTTCCTGTCATCCTGCGCAAGCCCAAGCTGCGCCTGAAGCTCCTTCTTATTCTTTACCTTTTCCTTGCGGAAATTCTTCGCGCTGTAATTCTGCACAATCCGGGTATCCGTCTCCGGGTTGAATTCATCGTAATCAATTCCGTTTAAAATGCCTCTCAGGCTGTTGGCCCTGGCCCGCATCAGGCCGTCTAAGCCTTCGCCAAAGAACGGTGTCTTAATCTCCTCCGCATACGTATTGCTGACCGTGGTGATCGCGTCCGCGTACACCAGCCCGCCCTTGAGCAGATTGCCGTCCTTATACGCCTCCAGCTTATCCGGCGAGAAATAATAGTCCGGAAGCTCGGAAAAGCGCTTGATCGTCTTCACATCCCATACGCCCTGGAACTTCAGGTTATGTATGGTCATAACCGACTTAATGTCACGGAAGAAATCTCCTCCGTGGAATTTATCCTTCAAATGAACCGGAATCAGCCCGGTCTGCCAGTCGTGGCAGTGGATGATATCCGGTTTAAAGCCTATCACCGGCAGGGCGCACAAAGCAGCCTTGCTGAAGAATGAAAACTTCTCCAAATCATAATACCAGTCGCCATAAGGCTTTGAGCCCCAGAAATACCCCTCATTGTCAATGAAATAAAAGGTGATTCCATCATAAACATATTCCAGAATTCCCACATAACGGCTCTGCCCCAGATAATCCACATAGAAATGGCTGATATACTTCATCTCATTCCGGAATTCCTCTTTAATGCAGAGATACTTGGGAATCATGACACGGACATCAAAATACTGCTTATCAAAACACTTGGGCAGAGAACCCACAACATCTGCCAGACCCCCTGTCTTGATAAAGGGAACCGCTTCTGATGCAACAAAAAGGATATTCTTCATTACTGCTACCTCCCAATGCCTGTATTAAAACGCTGCAACGCTACAGCACTTCACGCCCCTCCCGCTAAATGAACCCCACGATCCACATCACGCGAAGATAACTATATTATACAATATAATTCAGAAATAAGGAAGTAGTATCTGATTTTTTTGTTAGAGCGTATTTCCGCCCACCCTTCTGTAATCCAGTCTGATTTTATCAACAATCAGCGCGATAAACTCCGAATTGGTCGGCTTTCCCTTTCCGGTGCTGACCGTATATCCAAACAGATCATTGATCGTATCCATCTTCCCCCTGCTCCACGCTACCTCAATCGCGTGGCGGATGGCCCGCTCGACACGGCTCGGCGTCGTCTGATGCTTTTTTGCAATCGTCGGATACAAAATTTTTGTGACCGAAGCCAGCATTTCTTTATCATTAACCGACATAATAATCGCGTCCCTCAGATACTGATACCCCTTAATATGCGCGGGAATCCCGATTTCATGCAGCATCTGTGTCACATCATTCTCCAGATTCTGCTCCATATAATCCGGTTTGCTGACAAAAGGCTTCACCTTTCTGCTCCCCGCCAGCGTCGATGTGCGGTTCCTGTACCCGTTCAGCCGTTTGAGTTTATCAAGAATGATGTCTTTACTGAACGGTTTCATAATATAATAGCTGGCCCCGAGATTAAACGCATCCTGCGTCAGATTTTCACTGCTGGCTGCTGTTACCATGATAAACGCCGGATTTTCCTTGAACTCCGGATTATTTTTGACCTTTTCCATCACCGTAATCCCGTCCATCCCCGGCATCACAATGTCCATCAAAACCACATCCGGCTTTGTCCTCAATATCATTTTGTATGCTTCATCACCATTTTCCGCCTTTCCGACGACACGATAATCTTTCTCTCCCTCCAGTATTTCGCCAAGCATTTCCAAAGCCTGCCTGTTATCATCCGCAATCGCAATATTCAGTTCAGCCATCTTCTCTCCTCCTTATCAAGAATAAAACGGGCACTCATGATTATAGACTCGAATCAGATCCTCTTTCAACACGATTTCATCGCAAAATTATGTATAGCCACCGCATAATTCGACAAAATCTATGCCACGCATCTTCTCTTGATCCAACTATAACATGTCCTATGGCTTGCTGCAAGCATCTTATTGGCACTCAGGCAAATGATTGCGGAGCGTTGTTTGTTGTGGAAGGGCCGTAATCAGCAACTTTCCTTAAAACACTTGTATTTTCTCCCATTCGGTGTTATAATATGTTCAATATTTTATTTATTAATCGATTTTTGAACATAAGATCGGTTACAGAAAGGAGTACCTATGAATCATACACAGCAAAATCACCAGGATCCTCCGAACATGTCATTAAAAAAGCGGCTGGACTGGATTACCACCGCCGTTCCGTTTGCCATTATTTTCTTCCTCTGCCTCGGTTTTCTGTTTCTTCCTGACGCCTCAAAGCAGGTTCTGTCCGGAATCCGGACCTTTCTGGGAGAAGAATTCGGGACGCTTTATCTGGCCGCGGGCCTCGGTATTTTCCTTTTCTCCATCTACCTCGCCTTTTCTAAGTACGGCTCCATCCGTCTGGGCAAGCCGGGAGAAAAGCCGCTCTACTCCGATTTCGCCTGGGGATCGATGATGTTTACCTCCGGCCTGGCCGCTGACATCCTCTTCTATTCCCTGTGCGAATGGATCCTCTATGCGCAGGATCCCCATCTGGAGAGCATGGGCTCGATTCAGGACTGGTCCGGGACTTATCCGCTCTTTCACTGGGGTCCCATTCCCTGGAGCTTTTATCTGGTTCTGGCAGTCGCCTTTGGCTTTATGCTCCATGTGCGCGGAGGGCGCAAGCAGAAGTATTCCGAAGCCTGCCGCCCCATCCTGGGCGCGTGGACCGATAAGCTGCCGGGGCGCATTATTGATCTTCTGGCGGTCGTGGCACTGTTAGCCGGAACCGCCACCACCTTCAGCCTGGCAACGCCTCTGATGAGCCAGATCGCGGCTGATCTGATCGGCATCGAGAACTCTCACTTCATCACCATTACCATCCTGGTTGTCACCTGCATCGTATACACCGTATCCGTTGTGCGGGGCATGCACGGCGTGATGAAGCTGGCCTCCTCCTGCGTGTACCTCTTCTTTGCCCTGCTGGCCTATGTGCTGCTGTTCGGAGGGGAAACAAGATATATTATAGAAACAGGCTTTTCCTCCATCGGAAACCTCATCCAGAATTTCATCGGGCTCTCTACCTTTACAGATCCCCTCCGGGAGACATCCTTCCCGCAGAACTGGACGATCTTTTACTGGGCTTACTGGATGGTGTGGTGCGTGGCCTCGCCCTTCTTTATCGGAAATATCTCCAGGGGAAGAACGGTCAGGCAGACCGTCCTTGGCGGCTACATCTTCGGCCTTGGCGGAACCTTCATAAGCTTTATCATCCTCGGCAACTACAGCCTTGGGCTTCAGGTATTCGGGAAACTTGACGTCATGGGGATTTACTCTGCCAGCAGCCTGTACGCCACTATCATTGCCGTTATCCGTACACTGCCCCTTGCGCCCATGGTGCTCATCCTTCTGGCCCTGACCATGATCGCCTTTTACGCCACCAGCTTTGACGCCATCGCCCTCGTCGCGTCCTCCTACTCCTACCGGGAGCTGAAAAACGATGAGGAGCCGCACATAGGCATTAAAGTATTCTGGTCCGTCATGCTGATTCTCCTGCCCATCGTGCTGGTATTCAGCGATAACTCCATGGAAAATCTGCAGACCGTATCCATCATCGCAGCCTTTCCGGTTGCCTTTATCATCCTTCTGATCATCGCATCCTTCTTAAAGGACGCCAAATCCTATATGAAAAAGGATGATAAACCGTAACAGGCCAGATAACCTCTGAACGGCTGCGATAAACGGCCGGACAGCCGAATTACAGTCAATGAAAAAACGCCCGCTGTCTGCGTCAGGTATATCCCTGGCGCAGACAGCGGGCGCTGCCGCTTCAGAATGCCCCGCCGCCGTAACAAGCCCGGCAGCCTGAAACAGGCTGCTCTGCGTCTTAATTACTGAAAAAGGCATTTACCCCGGACGTAAGCCCGTTGGCAAGCGTATTCAGCGTGCCCGCCGAATGATCCGACGCCTTGTCCCCCAGCTCGATATCAATGCTGGGAACCGTGGAATAAGAGGTCTGGGTCAGATCCATTTCCATGCTTCCGCCTGAAAAAATCTTGACTCCGGCGCCCTTAAGCCCCTGCACCAGGGCCTCTCCCAAACGGTTATGCTGCTCCCAGTGGGAGGCGACCGGTTCCATGGCCCGGTAGGAGGCCACATTCGGAACGCTCATGTAAAACGCGCCCTTGTCATTGGCTGTCGAATCCCAGTGAAGCGCAATATGGCAGTCGGCCTTATTATTTGCCAGCACCGTCCTGGCGATATTATCGAGCTGCACATCCTCGCTCTCACGGATCATCAGCACATCATATCCCTCGGCCAGGAGCTTCTCCTTGAGGATTCTCGCCAGCGCCAGCGTCACATTCGCCTCCGATGTCCCGTCGTTAAACGTCATCCCTGACGACACCGCGACAGCCTCCGTCGCCCCGGCCCCGGTCGTCCCGCCTGTCACCTTCGGCGTCCCGTCCGGATGGCACTGTGTCTTCACGCTCCCGCCCCCGCTCGTCCCGTGGCCTGCATTCACGCACACGGTCTTATTCTTTCTCGAGGAAGAAGCCGTCTTATAAAGAACCGCGCTCCCGCTCTTAATCTTGGAGAAATCCGCGTATTTCCAGTCAGAAGACACGCCTATCTGAGTCCCCCCTATAGAGGCGCTTCCCCCGCCTGCCGAAGCCGCTCCTGAATTGCCGGAACCCGCTGCAGAAGCCGATGTTCCCTTCGGATTCGACGTTGACAGATATTGCGAGGAAACATAGCACTTCTTTCCATTCACCATGACCACCGTCCACTCGCCCTTTGATTCCACCCGCTCCAGCTTATCGCCAAAGTAGACATTTTTCACGATATTTCCGTCCTTTATCTCCGCCGTAGAACGGCAGCGCAGCACGTCGCAGTTCACATAAACCGTATCGCCTGCAAATACTGCCTGCGCATTTCCGGCAAAAAGGCATATCGCCAGCACGGCAGAAGCCAGGCGGCCTCCCATGCGCCTCTTCATTTTACACATGCTGTTCTTATCTGTTTTATTAAATATCATTGTTTCAGCTCCTTTTCCAATTCTGGTTTTGTGTGGTTTTTAGCATAAAACATCTTTCTTCCGGTTTCAAGACAAAGCACCTGACAAATATCTTACAATTTTCTGACTGTTCCTGAGCTTTATGCCAGTCAAAGACAGTTGTGATAAGGCCGCCGGAAACAGGTCAGGCATCAAAAGAAACGTTTCTCCGTTCCTCCCCCCGCAGCAAAAACCCCGGGAAAGCCGTCAAAGCTCCCCCAGGGTCTTCACCACCGCCTTACGCCCCCTCAGGGCCGCGCAAAGGCGCTCAAATCTGCTATTCCTCCTGCAGCTCATCCTCATTCAGGATAATCTTATCCACCTCGTCCAGAGCCGCCTCATCTAAATCTTCCTCATCGCTCAGCGTGATCGCCTCGTCCTCCTCAAGCTCTGTGTCAAGCTTGATCGACCGGTACCGCCTCATACCTGTTCCGGCCGGAATGAGCTTACCGATCAGCACATTTTCCTTAAGCCCTATCAGTTTATCCACCTTTCCGTTGATGGCGGCCTCGGTCAGAACCTTGGTCGTCTCCTGGAAGGAAGCCGCGGACAGGAACGAGTTCGTGGCCAGGGACGCCTTTGTGATGCCCAGCATCACCTGCCGGCCCACTGCCGGCTCTTTGCCCTCTGCGATCAGGCTGTCATTCATATCATTGAAATCGAGCACATCCATGGAGGTTCCCGGAAGCACGTCAGAATCCCCGCTCTCCTCCACCTTAATCTTTTTCAGCATCTGGCGCACGATCATCTCAATGTGCTTGTCATTGATCTCCACGCCCTGTAAGCGGTACACGCGCTGCACTTCCTGGATCATGTAATCCTGTACGGCGCGGACGCCTTTAATTTTCAGGATGTCATGCGGGTTCACGCTCCCTTCCGTCAGCTCGTCGCCGGCATCCAGAAGAGCGCCGTCCTGAATCTTGATACGCGACCCATAAGGGATTAAGTATGCCTTTGAATTCCCTGATTCATTGTCTGTGACAACGATCTCGCGCTTCTTCTTTGTGTCCTTGATCGTCGCAATGCCGCCGAACTCCGTGATAATCGCAAGTCCCTTGGGCTTACGCGCCTCGAAAAGCTCCTCGACACGCGGAAGACCCTGTGTGATATCGCCGCCGGCCACGCCGCCTGTGTGGAAGGTACGCATCGTAAGCTGCGTTCCGGGCTCTCCGATGGACTGGGCCGCGATGATTCCGACTGCCTCGCCCACCTGCACCGGCTGTCCGGTCGCCATGTTTGCGCCGTAACACTTCGCGCACACGCCGATATGGGATTTACACGTCAGCACAGTGCGGATCTTGACCGTATTTCTGCCCGCTTTTCTCAGAGCGTCCATGACAATGGCCGCCCGCTTGGGGGTACACATATGATTTTCCTGAATCACAACCTCCCCTGTTTCGGGATCTGTGATCGTCTCGGCAATAAAGCGTCCTGTGATGCGCTCCTGGAGAGTCTCGATCGTCTCCTGGCCGTCCATAAAGGCTTTGATCTCCATGAACGGAATCTCGCCCTTCCCCTCGCAGCAGTCGTCCTCGCGGACAATCAGATCCTGCGAGACATCGACCAGACGCCGCGTCAGATAACCCGAGTCCGCGGTACGAAGCGCCGTATCGGACAGTCCCTTTCTCGCGCCGTGCGCGGAGATAAAGTATTCCAGTACGTCCAGCCCCTCACGGAAATTGGACTTGATCGGCAGTTCAATCGTATGGCCTGTCGTATCCGCCATCAGGCCGCGCATGCCGGCAAGCTGTTTAATCTGCTTATCCGAACCACGGGCGCCGGAATCGGCCATCATATAAATGTTGTTGTATTTGTCAAGACCGGTCAGAAGGTCGTGCGTAAGCTGATCGTCCGTCGCCTTCCAGGTCTCAATTACTTCTTTATAGCGCTCTTCCTCTGTGATCAGGCCGCGCCGGAAGTTCTTGGCAATGTGGTCAACCGTGGCCTGCGCGTCCGCGATCAGCTTCGGCTTGCTGGCCGGAACCGTCATATCCGAGATCGAAACCGTCATGGCCGCCCTGGTGGAATATTTATAGCCAATGGCCTTAATATCATCCAGAGTCACCGCTGTCTGGGTCGCGCCGTGGATATTGATAACCTTTTCAAGGATCTGCTTTAACTGCTTCTTGCCCACATGGAAATCCACCTCAAGCTTCAGCACATTCTCATCCTGGCTCCTGTCCACAAAGCCCAGATCCTGCGGGATGATCTCATTGAAAATAAAGCGGCCCACCGTGGACTCAATCACGCCGGTTTTCACCGTATTTTCATCCACTTCCTTCTGCACGCGCACCTTTACCCTCGTATGCAGCGTCACGACGCCGTTCTCATACGCCAGAATCGCCTCATTCACGCTCTTAAAGGCCATGCCCTCTCCCTTTGCGCCCGGCCGCTCCTGGGTCAGGTAGTAGATGCCAAGCACCATATCCTGGGAGGGAACCGCCACAGGGCCGCCGTCGGAGGGCTTTAATAAGTTATTCGGAGACAGCAGAAGGAAACGGCACTCGGCCTGCGCCTCTACGGATAAGGGGAGATGAACCGCCATCTGATCCCCGTCAAAGTCCGCGTTGAAGGCCGTACAAACCAGCGGATGCAGCTTGATCGCCTTACCCTCTACCAGTATGGGCTCAAACGCCTGGATGCCCAGCCTGTGCAGCGTAGGAGCGCGGTTCAGCATCACCGGGTGCTCTTTGATTACGTCCTCCAGCACATCCCATACCTCGGGCTGCAGGCGCTCCACCATCTTCTTCGCATTTTTTATATTATGAGCCGTGCCGTTTGACACCAGCTCCTTCATAACAAAGGGCTTGAAAAGCTCAATCGCCATCTCCTTGGGAAGGCCGCACTGGTAGATCTTGAGCTCCGGCCCCACCACGATAACGGAACGGCCGGAATAGTCCACGCGCTTGCCCAGAAGGTTCTGGCGGAAACGGCCCTGCTTTCCCTTCAGCATATCGGACAGGGATTTTAACGCGCGGTTTCCGGGGCCTGTAACCGGCCTTCCGCGCCTGCCGTTGTCGATCAGGGCGTCCACCGCTTCCTGCAGCATACGCTTCTCGTTGCGGACGATGATATCCGGCGCGCCCAGCTCCAAAAGCCTTGCCAGACGGTTATTGCGGTTGATAATTCTCCTGTACAGGTCATTTAAGTCAGAGGTGGCGAAACGGCCGCCGTCGAGCTGCACCATGGGACGGATATCCGGCGGGATCACCGGAATCACGGTCATGATCATCCACTCCGGCTTATTTCCGGAACTCCGGAACGCCTCCACGACCTCCAGCCTCTTGATGATACGCGCGCGCTTCTGGCCCGTGGCATCCTTAAGCTGCTTGCGCAGATCCGCGGAATCGCGCTCCAGATCAATGGCCTGCAAAAGCTCCTGTATCGCCTCCGCGCCCATCCCCACGCGGAAATTGCCGTAGCCGTATTTCTCCAGCTCGTCGCGGTACTCCTTCTCGGACAGCACCTGCTTATACTGGAGGCTGGTCTGTCCCTGATCCAGAACGATATAGGAGGCGAAATAAAGCACCTTCTCCAGCGTTCTCGGGGAAATGTCCAGGATCAGGCCCATCCGGCTGGGAATCCCCTTAAAATACCAGATATGGGACACCGGGGCCGCGAGGGCGATATGCCCCACGCGCTCCCTGCGGACGCTGGCCTTCGTCACCTCCACGCCGCACCGGTCGCAGATAACGCCCTTATACCTGATTTTCTTATATTTTCCGCAATGGCACTCCCAGTCCTTGCTCGGCCCGAAGATGCGCTCGCAGAATAAACCGTCCTTCTCCGGCTTCAGCGTCCGGTAGTTGATCGTCTCCGGCTTTCTCACCTCGCCGTGAGACCATTCCAGAATCTTCTCAGGAGATGCCAAACCGATCTTAATCGCGTCAAACGTCAGTGGTTGGTAAGTTTCATTTGTCTCTGGCATGAGCGGTACTCCCTTCTATAATCATATGATCACCTGAACTGTTACAGGCTGCGCCTCACAGCAGAAAGCCGTAACGCGCAGCATCACGATCACTCCATATCGCCGTCCGAATAGTCGTCTTCCGGAATGCTGTCCTCGTAATCGTCCTGTTCTTCCGAATAATCATCGCTGTATTCCTCTTCCATGTCCTCTGCCCCGCCGTCCACAGAAGCCAGCTCTCCGTCCTTAAACTCCTGCTCCTGATAGCCGTAATTCCCAAAGGATTCATTCTGGGAATACTGCTTGCTGTCGCTTTCCAGGATCGAACGGATATCCGTATCGCCGTAGTCAATATTCTCCGCCAGCTCCACCTCAGAGCCGTCCTCATTGAGCACTCTCACATCCAGGCTTAAGGACTGCAGCTCCTTTAAAAGAACCTTGAAGGATTCCGGAATGCCGGGCTCAGGGATATTTTCACCCTTGATAATGGCCTCATACGTCTTCACACGGCCCGCCACGTCATCCGATTTAACGGTCAGAATCTCCTGAAGGGTGTAGGACGCGCCGTACGCCTCCAGAGCCCACACCTCCATCTCGCCGAAACGCTGTCCTCCGAACTGCGCCTTGCCGCCAAGGGGCTGCTGGGTCACAAGGGAGTATGGACCCGTGGAACGCGCATGGATCTTATCATCAACCAGATGATGCAGCTTCAGATAATGCATGTGCCCAATCGTGACCGGGCTGTCAAAATATTCGCCGGTACGGCCGTCGCGCAGCCTCACCTTTCCGTCGCGGCCTAAGGGCACGCCCTTCCAGAGCTTCCTGTGCTCTAAGTGGCTTCCCAGGTACTCCATCACCTTTGGATCCACCTTATCCTTATATCTCTCCTCAAATTCCTCCCAGGAGAGGTTTACGTAATCGTTCGCCAGCTCCAGGGTATCCTGAATATCAATCTCGTTTGCGCCGTCAAAGATCGGGGTGGACACATTAAACCCAAGCGCCCTTGCCGCAAGGCTTAAGTGAATCTCCAGCACCTGCCCGATATTCATACGCGACGGCACGCCCAGCGGGTTTAACACAATGTCGAGCGGGCGGCCGTTCGGCAGAAACGGCATATCCTCCACCGGCAGCACGCGGGAAACCACGCCCTTGTTTCCGTGACGTCCGGCCATCTTATCGCCCACAGAGATCTTACGCTTCTGCGCAATATAGATGCGGACCGTCTCATTCACGCCCGGGGACAGCTCGTCGCCGTTCTCCCTTGTAAAGACCTTGGCGTCCACAATGATACCGTACGCGCCGTGCGGCACCTTCAGGGAGGTGTCGCGGACCTCTCTCGCCTTTTCGCCGAAAATCGCGCGCAGAAGGCGTTCCTCCGCCGTCAGCTCCGTCTCGCCCTTGGGCGTAACCTTGCCGACCAGGATATCGCCGGCGCGCACCTCCGCGCCGATGCGGATAATCCCGCGCTCATCCAGATCCTTTAAGGCGTCCTCGCCGACGCCGGGCACATCCCTCGTGATCTCCTCAGGCCCCAGCTTCGTATCGCGCGCCTCCGCCTCATATTCCTCGATGTGAACCGAGGTATAGACATCCTCCTGCACCAGACGCTCCGAGAGCAGGACAGCGTCCTCGTAGTTGTAGCCCTCCCAAGTCATAAAGCCAATCAGCGGGTTCTTGCCCAGGGCAATCTCGCCGTTGTCCGTGGACGGGCCGTCAGCGATCACCTCGCCGGCTTCCACATGATCCCCCTTAAAGACGATCGGCTTCTGGTTATAGCAGTTAGACTGGTTGCTTCTCTTAAATTTCGTAAGACGGTACACGTCCCGGTTCCCGTCCGCATCCCTCTTGACCACAATCTCATTCGACGCCGAGCGCTCGATCACGCCCGCATTCTTAGCCAGCACGCACACGCCGGAGTCCACGGCCGCCTTGCCCTCGATACCGGTTCCGACAACGGCGGCCTCGGTGGTCAGGAGCGGCACGGCCTGACGCTGCATGTTGGAACCCATCAGCGCGCGGTTCGCATCGTCATTTTCCAGGAACGGAATCATGGAGGTCGCCACAGAGAATACCATCTTCGGGGAAACGTCCATCAGATCAATTCTCTTTCTCTGGAATTCCGACGTCTCCTCGCGGAAACGCCCGGATACGTTGTTGTGGACAAAATGGCCGTTCTCGTCCAACGGCTCGTTCGCCTGCGCCACCACGAAATTATCCTCTTCGTCGGCCGTTAAGTAAACCACCTCGTCCGTCACAACCGGGTTCGCCGGATCCGTCTTATCCACCACGCGGTACGGCGCTTCCACAAAGCCGTACTGGTTCACCCTCGCATAGGTGGCCAGGGAGTTGATCAGCCCGATATTCGGTCCCTCAGGCGTCTCAATCGGACACATGCGCCCATAGTGGGTATAGTGTACGTCGCGCACCTCAAATCCCGCGCGATCCCTCGACAGACCGCCCGGGCCCAGGGCTGACAGACGCCTCTTATGCGTCAGCTCCGCCAGCGGGTTGTTCTGATCCATAAACTGGGAGAGCTGGGAGCTTCCGAAGAACTCCTTCACAGCCGCTGTTACGGGCTTGATATTGATTAAAGACTGGGCGGAAATGCCCTCCATGTCCTGTGTCGTCATCCTCTCGCGCACCACGCGCTCCATCCTCGAAAGGCCGATGCGGTACTGGTTCTGCAAAAGCTCCCCGACCGCGCGGATCCTGCGGTTTCCAAGATGGTCGATATCATCCGGCGTGCCGATGCCGCCCTCCAGATGCATGTTATAGTTAATGGAGGCCAGGATATCCTCCTTTGTAATATGCTTGGGAATGAGATCATGGATGCCCCTCTTAACCGCATCCTTGAGCTCCTCTCCCCCGGAAACTTCTGCCAGAATATTCTGAAGAGCCGGGTAGAATACTAACTCCGTCACCCCGGCTTCCTCCGGATCAAAGTCCACGTAAGCGGCCAGATCCACCATCATATTGGACAGAACCTTGTGGTTCTTCTTCTCCCCCTGGATCCACACAAAGGGAACGCCCGCGTTCTGGATATCCTCAGCGAGCTGCTTGTCAACCACATCGCCCTTACTTGCCAGGATCTCGCCTGTGGAGGTGTCAACCACATCCTCCGCCAGCGTCTGGCCCGCGATACGGTTCTTAAAATGAAGCTTCTTGTTAAATTTATAACGGCCAACCTTTGCCAGATCATATCTTCTGGGGTCAAAAAACATGCTGTTTAAAAGACTCTCCGCGCTGTCCACCGAAAGCGGCTCGCCGGGCCGGATCTTCTTATACAGCTCCAGAAGCCCGTCCTGATAGCATGTGGACGGATCCTTCTCAAAGCTCTTTTCCAGCTTCAGCTCATCGCCGAACAGATCCACGATCTCCGCATTGGTCCCATACCCCAGCGCGCGGATCAGCACCGTCACCGGCACCTTCCTTGTCCGGTCCACGCGTACATAGAAAATATCATTGGAATCCGTCTCATATTCCAGCCACGCGCCCCGGTTCGGGATCACCGTACAACTGTATAACTCCGTACCAACCTTATCGTGCGCAATTCCATAGTAGATGCCAGGGGAACGTACCAATTGGCTGACGATTACACGTTCAGCGCCGTTAATTACGAAAGAGCCGGTGTCGGTCATAAGCGGAAGATCGCCCATAAATATCTCATGTTCATTGATCTCGTCTTTATCCTTATTGCAAAGCCTTACCCTTACCTTTAAAGGAGCAGCGTAAGTCGCGTCGCGTTCCTTACACTCTTCGATCGTATATTTGATGTCATCCTTACACAGTGCAAAATCCACAAATTCCAGACTCAAATGCCCCGCAAAATCCGCAATCGGAGAGATATCGGCGAACACCTCCCGCAGTCCCTCATCTAAGAACCACTGGTAGGAATTCTTCTGAATCTCAATTAAATTCGGCATTTCCAGAACTTCTTTTTGTCTTGAGAAGGTCATTCTTACACCTTTACCGGCTTTTGCCGGACGCATCCTGCTTTTCTCCATTCGACGTTTCACCCCTGTTTTCTTTCTATGTTTTGTTTTTGGGCATAGAGATACCATAAATGCCCAAGTCTCCACAATAGTGCATTCTCCATCCTATCATAATTTGGTGGTTGTGTCAAGTTTATGGGGGAATTTCCTGGAATTTTTTATGTGTTTCTTTGATTCTTTTAAGCGAAATGAACTGTTACGTGCAAATACTGCTGCTATACACAGCCTGGCCAAACATGTATGGCGGGATACCCAAGGCCAAGCGTAAACGGGCGGCTCTCAGCAATACGCCATCACTTCCACAAAAAAAACATCGCCCTTCTCCACAACCTCCATCTGCCCATGATACTTTTCCGCAATTCGTCTCACAGACCGCAGCCCAATCCCATGGCGCGCTCCTTTACCGCTCAATAAAGCCCCATTGGCGTCCCGCTTCGCTTTCCCCCGTACCGGTTACTCACCTGCAGGATAAGCACCTGTATTTCCTCCAGGAATGCTGCGGCCCGCTCCCGTTTACCCGCCTCATACCTGCTCTCCGAACTGCGCTGAAAACCATTCGTCATATCCCATTTCCTCATCCGATGTGTCTGATATCGTTTCAAAGCATTCCTTTATAACCGGCTCCAGTACATCCTCATAATAATCATAAGCAACCTCGCTTTCCAGCCTTAAGCTGCCTGCAATCTCATATGACTTTCCCAGCATCTCCAGCGCCGAATCCATATCCTCCAGCTCCAGAAAGGCTCTGCCCATATCGCAGAAGATCCCCGCGATATCCACTTCAAGCTCAACTCCCCCGTCCGGAGCTTCCACAGCTTCAGCCTGCCGGAGCGCCTCCTCAAAGGAATCGATCGCCGTCCTGTATTCGCCGGTTTTAAGAGCATATATTCCCTCAATATGACGGACAATATAAACACTCTTTCCTGTCTCACCGGACTCCTCATATTCCTTCAGCGCGGTATCGATATAGGGCTTTCCCTTTTCACATTCCCCAAGGCTCACATAACAGCCTCCCAGCATGGCATTTAGCCGGCAGAATGTATCCGTATCCATGGAACCATACTTCATTTCCAGGATCGCCTGTTCCTCGTATGTAAGGGCTTTTTCAAAATCGCGCTCTCTGTAATACCGTTCCACAAGCTCGTCCACGGACTCCGTGTACCGCTTTGTCTGGGATAAACCATTCGGTATTGTTAAAACCACCCCCCTTTGGGATCCTCCGAATTTGGGCGCTCCAAATAATATCACCAGAAACATGAGTATTAAAAAAATTTTTACCATATAGCATTCTCCTCCCCCTGCTTTTTCAAACACACGTCAGAACCAGCCTGGCCATATCCGCCCTGAACAGTCCTCTTCTCAGCAGGCTCTCCGCCACATCGAGCCGGATCACAACCCCGTCCGGAGGAAGCTCTCGCAGCCTGACAATCGGGCGGCTCTTCAGGTACGCGCGCCTGATAACAGGCTCCCTATCCCGGCGTCCCTCCCGGGAAAACCGCTCCGGTTCATCGGTTCCGTCAATAAGCGGGATGATCGGGGCATAATACAATTTCAAATCCATATGCACATTGTCCAGCAGGCAAAAGGTTTTAAAGGTTATGGACGGATCATACATTTTAAATACGCTTTTCACATCCTCACTGACCAAAAAGATCTGCCGGTCAATCACATCCGTATAGTCCAGCCGATGCTCAGAATTCACAAAAACCACGTTGCGATCCGCAATTTTATATGCATGCTCCACCGTAAAATCGCTTCTTCTATAGGTTCCGGCGAATCTGTGAATATGCGGGACATCCACATACCGCTTATCCTGTTTCAGCCAGAAATACTCCATCTGTAAATCTCCTTTGCATTCTCTTTTCCCAAATCATGCGTCTTTTTATCATTGTCCGCTTCTATTCTCAAAATTTTCCTCAAACCATGCCTCATATCCCCTTTCATCATCCACTGTGCTGTCATAGAGATTTTTTATATTAATACCTAAAGCTTCCTCATAAAAAATCAAAAAATCCTGCCCTCCCATTCTCTCTTTTACTAAAATGTACTCTCGGAATCTCGCTGCGCCTGATTTTGTGAGATGATTTTCCGCCAGATGCACCCAAATTTAATCAACGTACGCTCCACGTACGCCTCATAAATTTGTGCACATCTGACAAAAAATCATCTCACAAAATCAGGCGCAGCGAGATTCCGAGAGTACATTGTATTCCGGCAAGCCGGTTTCATTGGCTCGGGAGGCTGCCACCCTGTCATGGGTACTCTTCCATAGGGAAATTATAACAGAGATTCGCATAATTGGCAGCTCCTGCAGGAACCCATTCCAGCTTACGGAAGAAAAGCGGTTACTTTTCATGGGGTGGGGAAAGCATAATCGATACAGCCGCTTTTCTATTTTCCAAATCCGGTTGGAATCCCCTGGCGTATGGCTTCCTTACGCTCACGGTTCATCCGGCTCAGCAATCCTGACGTAACAGTTCAGACAGGTCAGCGCGTTCACCGCACTGACCGTACGAAAACGTAGTGGTTACGGGCATACGGCCCTATCGCCGCAGGCAATTCCGAATGGCCGTATGCCGTAACAGTTCAGGGTTATCTGAACTGTTACATCCTGACATCTCCTTCGACCGCCTGTTTTGGCTTTCTTCTGTATTTTTCCGGAGATATCCCAGCAAATGCACGTTGCATTCCCCATGCCGGGTACTGAAAGGGACGATAAACCAGGCAGTCTCACTGAGGAGCTTCCGGCATCTGGAATATTTCTGCGAATGCCTGAGCGTGATCGACCATCTGGCAACGGATGATAGGAACAACCTTTGTCAGTCCATATAAGGAAATCTTCAAAAGGCCAATGCCGGCCAAGCCAAAATCAGAAAATATAGAACTTTCTAATACGGCACTGCCTACGTAAAAGGCAGGAAGAGGGGATCATGAGAGCCTCTTGTTATCGTGTCTTATTTCCCCACCCCATGAAAAAACAGTAAACTGACAAAACGAATCCCGTATAAGCTTTGCATCCCTGTTCATAGCTGATAAAATAAAATAAAACCTGAATCCGTGAAATTTAAGTCGGTACTATTTCCTTTAGAACCATATTTTACAAGGTCTCTTGGGATTTAGAAGTACCAAAATTTCTTCACCCATTGGGTGATAGAATTTTAGCATCTCGAAAAGCTGGAATACAGCATAAATCTTGATTTTCTATGCCTAATTATGCAATTGAACTTCACGGATTCAGGTAAAATATAAATACTGTCATTATTGATAATCACTTAGGAACTGTCTCGAAATAACTTCCCATTAGTCCGCAGGATTTTTCTTCGGGAGCACTGCTCAAAAATCAGGCGCATAGCGGGCTATGTAACTGATTTTTGAGCAGTGCTATCGGAGAAAAAGACAAGGAATATGGGAAGTTATTTCGAGACAGTTCCTTAGAGCGTGTTTGAAAATTGCTTTCTGGTAGCTGTGCGTGCCACTTTGTGGGAGATTTGTGCCAAATGAACGCGGCGTAGTGGGCTACGTTAAGTGAATTTGGCACAAATATACCGCGAAGTGGGGCGTGCAGATGCCAGGAATGAATTTTCAAACACGCTCTAGTACGGGAAACCACAAAATGATTATAAAAGCAATCCTGAATGTGGCAGGCGTAAATCTCACAGACATTGACAAAATAAAAGAATGACATACATGCATTTCCCAAAAACAGGGCTATGGCCGCAAAACAGATCCATGCGTCCATAACCCTGTTTTCCTTCCCCGGCGCTTCCCTCCCTCTCACCCCTAATCCCATCCGCCCCCCAAAGCCTTTTTTCCACAACCTCCCCCAAATCCGTTTCACCCGCCCCACCATTTCCACATATCCTGATCGTATAATTCTTTCTTCAGGAGATATACGCTATGCCAGCATCTGCTGCTGTGGTTCTCACGCCACTCCATATACTGTATCTGATCGGTGTTCTCACGGTTCTGGCTGTGATGGTACTGCGGCGGGACACTCCGATCGTCTGTGTCCTGTTTCTGTTCCTCATCGGCGCCGTCGGCCTCCGTTCTTTTGTGGGCGGAATCCAGACCGTGTTCTGCGCCTCGCTCTATGCGGCCAGGGAATTCATGGAAATCATCGCCACCATTGCCCTTGTCACCGCCCTGTCGAAATGCATGGGCGAGCTGGGAAGCGACCGGCTTCTGATGGAGCCCATGTCGAAAATCATGAAAACGCCGGCCCGGACCTGGTGGCTTCTGGGTATTACCATGTTTCTCTTTTCACTCTTTTTATGGCCCTCCCCTTCCGTAGCGCTGGTAGGGGCCATCATGATCCCCTTTGCCATCCGTGCCGGCCTGTCTCCCCTGGCAGCCGCCATGGCCATGAACCTCTTTGGCCACGGTTTTGCGCTCAGCTACGATGTGGTGATCCAGGGAGCGCCCGCCATCTCCGCCGCGGCCGCCGGGATTTCTGCGGCTGACATCCTGTCCCAGGCGGGCCCGGTCTTTCTGACCATGGGCATTGTGACCGTGCTGGCCGCCTTTATACTGAACCGCTCGTCCATGTCTGAACCGGTCCGCATTGCCGAACATGCACGGATTTCAGGAAAGGATCGCTTTGATGAATCCAATCCGGCTGCAACGCAGGATGACTCTATAAAAGAACATCCCATATCAGGCCCAAATGATGCAGATGAACCGGCGCAGGCCCCAGAGAGCCGCCGCGCCGCCCGGATCATGGCAGTCTGCATCCCCGCCGCCTTTCTCTTGGACATTATCAGTATGCTCGCGCTGGATTTAAACGGCACAGACGCTACCAGTGTCGTTTCCGGGACGGCCGTGCTGCTCATGTGTCTCGGAGCCGTCTTAGGTTTTGGGAAACAGTCGCCGGAAAAGGTGACGCAGTATTTAACGGACGGTTTTCTCTTCGCAATCCGGATCTTTGCCCCGGTTATCGTCATCGGCGCGTTCTTCTTCCTTGGAGGAAGCGGGATCTCCCAGATCCTGGGCAGGGATTTCGGAAATGGGATCCTGAATGACTGGGCGCTCTGGCTGGCTGCCAAAACGCCCTTAAATCCCTATATTGCCGCCGCCTTCCAGCTCTTTATCGGCTGCCTGACCGGCCTGGACGGCTCGGGTTTTTCCGGCCTGCCCCTGACCGGCGCCCTGGCGCAGACCTTTGGCGCAGCCACCCAGGCTTCCGTTCCGATCCTGGCGGCATTGGGACAGATCGGCGCTATCTTTGTCGGCGGCGGAACCATCGTCCCCTGGGGGCTGATCCCGGTTGCGGCCATCTGCAACGTCAATCCCGTGGAGCTGGCCCGCAAAAACCTTGCCCCGGTTCTCACCGGCCTTTTCGCCGCGTTCCTGGCCGCCTGTTTTATGCTTCTGTAACGGATGGAAAAGGTATTAACCGACAAAATATTTCCACCTGTGCGGTTGCAATCCAATGACCTGGCTGCATGCCATTTATGGCAATACAGGCGGGGCGTTGGATTAGCACAGGCGGAAATATTTGGCAATATAGGGAACGGTTCGTAACAGTCTATGCTTATCTGAACTGCTGCGAAACTGTCCCAAAGGGATATCAAGTGTGAATATAACTGAACCAAAACTCAACACAGAAAGGAATTCATATGTGCGCCATCTCAGGATTTTTTAATCCAGACAAGGATTTTACGGAAGAAAGAGACGCCTCTATGAGGCTTTTGGAAAATATGAACCGCGCCCAGAAGCGGCGCGGCCCGGACGACGAGGGAACCTTCCTGTCCCCCCATTTCGGCCTGGCCCAGGTGCGGCTGTCCATCGTTGATCTCGTCACCGGGCATCAGCCCATGATCCGCCGCGCTGGAGAACAGACGGCCGGGATCGTCTACAACGGCGAACTGTATAACACGC
Organism: Otoolea muris; assembly: GCF_943193115.1. NCBI lineage: Bacteria > Bacillati > Bacillota > Clostridia > Lachnospirales > Lachnospiraceae > Otoolea > Otoolea muris. The sequence continues at coordinate 5,862 of NZ_CALPCY010000020.1, read as the reverse complement.
AGGAGCTCAAACAGGAGCTCGCGGCAGAGGGCGTGTCCTTTGAAACCTCCAGCGACACAGAGGTCCTCCTCATGGCTTATCTGACCTGGGGGCCTGATTTCATCAAAAAAACAAACGGCATATTCGCCATGGCCATCATGGATACGGCCGGGAAACGCCTGCTTTTATACCGCGACCGTCTGGGCGTAAAGCCCCTGTTTTACGCCTTCTGCGAACAGACCGGAACCCTTGTCTTCGGCTCTGAAATAAAGGCCCTTCTCGCCTGCCCGCAGATCCGCCCCGAGGTAGGCCGCGAGGGCTTAAATGAAATCTTCAGCATCGGCCCTGCCAGAACCGGCGGCTGCGGCGTCTTCCTCGGCGTCCGCGAGGTTCTGCCAGGACACATGCTCTGCGTCTCCCCCTCCGGCGTGCGGCACGAACCGTACTGGAAGCTGGAGAGCCGGCCGCACACGGACACCTTTGAGCAGACAGTAGAAAAAACCGGTTTTCTCATCCGGGACGCCGTCCGCAGGCAGATGGTCTCCGACGTCCCTGTGTGTACCTTTTTATCAGGCGGCGTAGACTCCTCCCTCGTGTCCTCCATCTGCGCAGAGGAGCTGAAAAAGAAGAACAAACAGCTTCACACCTACTCCTTTGATTTCGCCGGAAACGCCGAAAACTTTAAGGCCAGCGCCTTCCAGCCCTCCCAGGACCGCCCCTTTGTAGAGCAGATGGTGGAATATCTCCATTCTGACCACACCTTCCTGGAATGCTCGACCAGGCGGCAGGCAGAGCTTCTGGCCGAATCCGTGAAGGCCCACGATCTGCCCGCCATGGCGGATGTGGATTCCTCCCTCCTGTACTTCTGCTCCCAGGTAGCGTTCCGCCATAAGGTCGCCCTGACCGGGGAATGCGCGGACGAAATCTTCGGCGGCTATCCCTGGTTCCACAAAAAGGAGTGCTTTGAAGCGCATACTTTCCCCTGGACCATGGATCTGGAGGCGCGCAAGGTTCTCTTATCCGAGGACTTCCTGGAGTACCTGAACATGGATGAATATGTAAAACAGACCTATGAGACATCGCTGGCCATGGTTCCCAGGCTTTCCGGAGAAAACCCGGAGGAAGCGCGCCGCCGTGAAATCTCGTGGCTGAATCTGCGCTGGTTTATGCAGACGCTCTTAAACCGCATGGATCGCACCAGCATGTACAGCGGCCTGGAGGCCCGTGTTCCCTTTGCGGATCACCGCATCGCAGAATATCTCTTCAATACGCCCTGGGACATGAAAGCGCGGGGAGGCGTGGTCAAAGCGCTCCTGCGGGAAGCCGGGCGCGGCCTGCTTCCGGATGAAATCCTCTTCCGGAGAAAATCGCCCTACCCCAAAACGTATGACAGAAATTATGAGGCCATGCTCGCCGGGCGCGTAAGGGAAATCCTCGATGATTCAAGCTCCCCTGTGCTGCCCTTCCTTGACCGCAAAAAAACAGAGCGCTTCCTCCAAAGCCCCTCCGACTACGGAAAGCCCTGGTATGGCCAGCTCATGGCGGCCCCGCAGATGATGGCCTATATCATCCAGATCGATTTCTGGATGCGCCATTACCACGTTTCCGTCGTTTCGTGACTGAAACGCGGCAGTCGCCAAATGTGCATGCAAGCATGCCCATTTGGCTCGTTGCTCGCGGGAATAAGCAGGGGAAACTTCTGCCCGCCGCACCGCCCGCGCGCGGCCTGAAAAGGCATATTCCTCCGCACATGCCTGTGCATAAAATACTCCGAACCGGGAAACGGCACATTACCTGCCGCCCCGGTCCGGAGTCCTTTCTATCCGCCGCCGCTGTCCCGGATACACGGCTTTATTCTCTTTGTTCCCTCATTGTGTCCCGCATCCGCACAGCCGGCGCAGCAAACGCCGAAGCTGCCTGCTGGACAACTGCCTCCCGCTTTCACTCACAGAGGAATCATATCCTCCAGATCCCTGAAAAGCTTATTCTCATTATACGCCCTCACAACCTTGGCGGACCGTCTCAGCTCCTTCTTTAAGGCCAGCCCCTCCATATAACAGGCCATCTGATCCCTGTACCCGTCCTCAATGGAATCGACAAATGCGATCAGCCCCCGGATCTGCGCCGCCTCCGAATAATCCGCCTCTGACACGGCATGAAATATCTTGGAACGGATCCGCTGCTTCAGCTTCCTGTCCGCATGGATCTCACGGTCATTGATCGTAATGCCCGTTACGGTCTTTTTCCTGTCGTTTGAAAAATACCGCGTCTTTTTGTCGTTGATCTCAAATCCCTCATCCCGCACGATCTCCTTCAAAAGCCTCTCGATCCGGTTCAGGCGCGTCCGGTTGTCCGACGAAAAGCTCAAATCATCCGCATAGCGCGTGTATACAATATCCCGCTTATTGCACAGCGCGCTCAGACGCATGTCCAGATTGTAACAGATCAGATTGGCAATATACGGCGACGTAACCGCGCCCTGCGGCAGAACCCCCTCATACGTACACAGATTCGCCAGAATCGCGGAAATCGTATAGTTGTACCCAATTTTCGTAAATAAATGAAACACATCCCGCTGGGTGATGCTTCCGAAAAAATCATGAATATCCATCTCCAGGATAAACACCCTGTCCTTGTGGAGCAGGGCGTTTTCCTTCAACCCGTTCTTCCCCGGGACAAACGCCATCGCATAGGGAGAAACCTTCACCTTTTCCAGAATTTCCACCAGAATCCACTTCTGCACCACCTTCAGCGAGCGGACCGGCGCATGGAGTTTACGCATGCTCCCGTCTTTTTTCGGTATCTGCGCCGTCTCATAAAACAAATGCTGTTTTCTCGAAAGCATATATAAATAGGTCTTTGTAATGGATAATTGTTCCGACAGGCTTTCCAGATCGTAGATAATGGGCACACCCAGCGTATTCAGTATCAGATTGCTGTTCGTATTCATATAAAGCTCCTCGCGCTTACTCAGTATATTTCCGGCGTAGTTTCCTGATCGAAACATCCATTTTTCGCTCAGGAAACTACGATGGATACGGGTCATGATTCTTCAAACGAAGCAGGAACTGCTCCCAGTTAATATGTAGCGCACATTAACAATTCTAAGCGCCAGAAGCTTTATAATATTTAGAATACATGATTTCGATCCTTATTATATCACAGGTATACCCATGTCTGCAATTCCTTAAAATTTTTTCTATGCTTAAAAATCCGCTCTTCGACAGGCGGTATTTATCCATCCCGTCCACAAACGCCTTCATCACATAGCGCTCCTGCAGCAAAAGCCTCAGCGCCGCGTCGCACACCACCCGGAAATTGGTAAACGTAATCCCATTCTCCCTGGCCGTAAAATCAACCGTCTCCCAAAGCTGCTTCAGGCTCAAATCCTTAAAAAAATACAGAAGGAGCTGGATATAATAATGCATGCCCACAATCGTATTGATCTCCAGATCGCCCTTATGCTTCGACGCCTTATACTTGGCGCGTATCATCTTGGTCAGGGCCGCGGCAAACTCCTTTGCATCCTTCCCATAGGACAGGACATTGGCCGGACCCCGTTTCTTCAAATATTTGATCGGCCCCAGCATGATAAAGCTCTTATGCTTTTCCACGCTCTTATCAACCGCCGCGATCACCTTGTCCACCGTCACCGCATTATTCGTAAAAGCTCCCAGCTCCACCAGAGAGCCCGCGCTCTCACAGATGATCGCAATGATATGCGAGTTATCCGCCAAAAGCTGCTCATACGTCAGCAGATCCGCATTCCTTGACCGGTTCATCTCCTCGATCAGCAGATCCTCGGGATAAAACACCTTGATCGGCATCTGATAATGGTATTTCCTCGAATTCTCCAGAAGCGGCCTCACCCGGTCCCGCAGGGACAAAGCCCCCTTCCTGCTCGCGCCGCCGCACAAAAACACCACAATATACTGCTCATGAAAATCACAGAACATATCCCGGTAAATCCTCCGGATGACCTGTTGGATCGTTTTATCATCAGTAAGCTTCACGTTTTTCTCCTCGCTTTCAGGAAAAGGCGCGTCCGAAACCCAGCGCCGGTTTGGCGCCGGTTTGCTTTTACTGCATTATAACACTTCAGATTAAGTATGAACTGTTACACCGCATTATCATACCGGCTTCCCGAACATATGAAAATACTCCTGCGCCTTTTGCAGCGGAATATTCAGCTTTTTCTGCAACTGGCCCAAAATGGCATCTTCCGGAAGACCAAAATCATGTCCTGTCTCAATAATTCCCCGCGCTTCTCCACGCGCTTCTCCGCGGGCCTCCCCACGCGCTTCATGCTCTTTTGCAATTTCATCAAATAATATACACATACCGCCGCCTCCTTTTTCCAATGCGCTGTAATCAATCTTACATTTGGCCGCTCCCGCTATGGTCATGATCACGGTTTTATCTGTTTTGTGTTCCTCGCTGTATCGTATGGCCTTCTCTTTTGCCTCGTTCCTGTCCATGCTCCTGTCCAGGAGGATCTCCAGCAGGTTAAACAGATCCACATTGTTTATATTGTGCAGCTTAAGATTATTCTCCCTCGCCTCCACCAGCCGTATTTTGTAATCATTGACATATTCCGAAAACTCGTCCCCTATCTCCAGCATTTCATGAAGGCTGGTCGCCCCGTCCCAGGGCTTGTCCCCATAATAAACCACCACTGTGATAACTGGGATCAATTTATCGGTTTTCTTCATCCGTGACAGATACTCGTCACGTTCCAGGCCCTTTTCTGTCTTGTATTTTCCCGCATTGCTGTCGTACTGCTTTTTGTATGTGCCGTAATCATAACCCATCACACGCATCGGCATCGCGTAATGGATATGCTCCTGACCCTCATTGGCCAGCATGACAAGCTCTACTCCATGCGCGGTTGATTTCTTGCGGATTTTTATACTGTCCCTGGAGGCCCGGATGCTCTCCGCGTATTCCCTGTGTTCCAATATGGAAGATTCTTCCGTATCCACATCCTCAAGCTCCTCCGGGCGGATCACGGGCCTTCCGTCAAACAGGGCCGCGTTAAAGAGATCTGCAAACTGCTCCTTATTATTCCAGTAATTTTTCAGCACTGTGTCCGGTTTTAAATCCTGTTTCTTCTTTGGCATTGGGGAATCCACCTTCCTTTTCTGTCTTTAGTATATCATTAAAGTATGGGGCTTTCAATATTGAACCGGTATTAAACCCTTTGCCAAAAACAAAGCGGATTATTTATCCCAGTGTTCCTTCATAAAATCCACCAGACGGACAACAGCCGGGGATGGCCGGTTGTCTTTTGGCATTGCAGCTCCCTGATTGGAAAGGCAGTCTCCCAGGCCATAGGATGATCCGGGGGCAGCCACGCCACGATTTTGTCTTCCATCAGCGGCAAAAAATCAATCTCCGCATCCAGAGGATCTCCAACAAAACAGCAGTCAAGACGATGTTCTTTCAACATGGCAAGCAGGTTTCTTAACCCATGCTCCACCAGATCAATCTGAATTTCGGGATAGAGTGTATTGAATTGTCCGATCAATGGAGGCAGCTTATGAAAGGCTACACTGTAATAAGATCCAATCTTCAGCTTGCCATAAATCAGCCCGTTTAACTCAGCGCATGTTTGGAAAATTTGTTCGCTGCAATTTACAAGCTGGCGGATCAACGGCGACAACCTCTCTACGTCAGGCGTCAGGCTGACGCCCTTTCGGCTCCGGGCAAACCCTCTTACGCCCAGCTCGTTTTCTAATGCGTTGACCATGCGGTTTACGCCGGAGGGCGTATAACCTAACTGACGGGCATGCTCTGTAACGTGGCCTGCCATCATGATCATGTTTCCGATTACCGTGCGCAGCCTCCTGCGTCTGACTTTATGTTTTGTCCCGGTTCCCTTCC